>NC_018632.1:4200000-4500000 GCF_000172635.2 Alteromonas macleodii ATCC 27126
CTTTTAACGATTTAAACAACCCCGCCATTAACAGCAGTAGCAACACCATGGCAAAAAGAAAGTTATCAGCCATCGAGGCAATAGCGCCTTTTAAGCTATCCGCGCTACCACCATAATTAATAGCGCCATCGGTAGGCATCATGGCCATAATGGCAGGTTCAACCTCAGAGGTAATCACTTTCATGGCTTCTTCTAAACTCATACCCTCTGGCGGATTTACGTTTAGCGTAAGGGTTCTTCGACCATCAATGCGCTGAATACGACTTGGCCCTACGGCTCTTTCAATACCTACCAGTTCGCCTAATTGCACCACCTCGCCTGATGGCGTCATGACTGGCGTGCTATTTAAGTCTTCGGGTGTAAACCAGGGTGCTGAGCGAAAGATAATATTCATGCGTTTGGTGCCATCGAAGTACTCCCCCACATACATACCATCACCCATGGCACGTACCAGGTTCCCCATACTGCCCCGATTTAACCCGACTTCCATCATTCGGCTGTCATTAGGGTAAAAGCGTAGCTCTGGTTCGGCTTGCTCTAGAGGAGGATTCGAACGCGCATTAGCGTTAGGGAAAACTTCTCTCAATTTATCTAAACCTGCTTGCGCAGCGATGCCGAGCATGGCTTGGTCGGTACCTTGAAGATGAATGTCGATTGAGCGACCGTTTCCAAAGCCGCCGAACAAATTGCCTTGTTGTGAAAAGGTCTGTGTATCCGGCAAATCCTTTAAAATTTCATCGCGAACAATGGCTTCTAACTCTTTGACCTTAGACTGATCTTTAGCGCGCACACCCAAATTGCCGCCATTTGGCCATGTGATAATGTAGTAGTTTTTCAGCGCTGGCTGCTTTTCTCCGTCCATATAGGGCTGCAGTCGCTCAACGATAATTGGCATCACTTCTTCACTAATAAAGTTTTCACTGGCACCCGCAGGCAAACTTAAGAAGGCGTCAACAGCATCGCGTTTTACGGGCGGCAAATAATCCATGGAAGGCATAAGCAAAACACTACCTGTAATAGGCACGCCCATGAGTGTTATGACTAATAAAAGGCGGCGAAGCGGCGTACTTGATAGCGACATAATAGCGCGGGTTATCTTAGCCCATACCCGCTGTAAGCTATCAGCTGGCATATTGCCATTAAGGTATCTAGCGGCAACAACAGGCAATACCGTTACCGCAACCACTAGCGACATACACACTGCAATGGCAATGGTAAGAGCGAGGTCAGCAAACAATTGCCCTTCAACATCTTCCAAAAACATGACGGGAATAAAAATAGCAACGGTGGTGGCTGTTGACGCCATGAGGGCACCAAACACTTCTTTCGTTCCCCGATGGGCACAATCCTCCATGTGCGTTTGTGAATTTGGGTCTCTATTTTCGATTTCGGCTTCGGCGCTCTTGCGCGTTCTTACAATGTTTTCCAGCACGACAATAGCGGCATCTAGCACCATACCTACCGCAAAGGCGAGTCCTGCCAGTGAAATGATATTGAGCGAGCGACCGGTAAGTTGAAGCACCACAAAAGTGCTAAGTAGTGAGATAGGAATGGCCAATGCCACAATGAGCGTTGCCCGCAGCTGACGCATAAAGAGCCAAAGCACGGCAATGGCAAGCAGCACGCCTATAAATAAATTGCTGGTAACTAGCTGCACCGCTCTATAGATAAACACTGAGGCATCGAAGCTTTGCGTCATTACTAACTGTTCAGGGGCCAAGTCCTGTTCGTTTATTTGTGCAACTTTTGCTTTTACGGCTTCTAAGGTAGCTAAAACATTGGCGTTGTTTTGTCTGTCTACGCGAATAGATATAGCCGGATTGCCGTTTTGCACACTGTAGTTTGCACCGTCAGCGCGGGTGATTTTAATTTCGGCAATGTCATTTAGAGTGATAGGGCTGCCGTCTCGCCATTCAAGGATCATTTCACCCATTTGCGTAGGCTCGTAGCGACCTTCAAAACGCAGGGTATAGCGTCTTCTGCCCACATCGACAAAGCCGCCTGAAATATCATTCGCACGCCCCAACTCGTTGGCAACTGCCGTTAGGTCAATGCCTAACTGCGCCGCTTTAAACGGATCGAAAACAATTTGAAACTCCTCAACGCCGCCAACACCGCTTTCCATTCGCGCCCTTGCAACGCCCGGGATGGATTCAAGCTGAGGTTTAATGACATCGGTAAAGAAGGTTACATAGGTATTAATTTCGTTTGGATTGCCCGGAAGGCGCTGAAGAAAAAAGTAGGTCAAAGCGGGGGCGTCTCCCCCACTTCCAGCAAGCATAATATTAGGGGACAAGGCATCGCGAGGTAGTGGCGGTACGCGATTCATGCGGCTAATCACTTCAATGAGCGTTTTCTGCATGTCCGTATCTAAACCAAACTCTAGATTAATCCACGCATTACCTTGGTTTGCCCATGCATTCATCGACTCAAGGCCAGGGATCCCTTGCAGCACTTCCTCTTGAGGTTCAATGATCTCCGACTCAATTTCTTGGGGCGACGCAGCGCGCCACGAGGTCTGGATATTAATATTCGGTCGTTCAATGTCAGGAAACAGCTGTACCGGTAAATTAAACAGGCTATATAGACCTAAAAACACCAGCAGTGTTATTCCTATACCTACCCCAGTCGCGTTTTTTATTGCTTGCTTAGTGATGTCCATAATATGGCACTTATGCTTTTTATTGTTTGGTTTACTATAGGTCGCAGGAATGACAGAAAAAGTTTAAAGCCATGACACTAAGAATTTCAGCGATTATTAACATTTTGTTTAAATGCCGTTTAAAAAACGTTATTTATCGCAGATGAGTGGACCTCAAAAATACGCCATTTGTCGGCGCTGGACATATTTGCTTACACCCACCGTTAATTAGGCGTCGCGACGTGGAGTGAGGGTAGGGATATTTTTAACTCGCCCTTCGGGAAGGTTTGGCAAGCATCACTATGGGAATTTAAAAAGCAACGGCCATTCCTACATTCCCACGCTTTGCTAGGAAACTTACCAGCACCTTCTGGGTGGGCAATCATCTATGCGGATTGGTATTGTTCTTTAAGTATCGAACAAAAATTTAGAGCAAAAAAAAAGCCGCTCTAGGAGCGGCTTTTTTCAAATACGTCAGCGATTACGCTTCAGCAATGATGATCACTTTGATTGAAGTGATAACGTCAGAGTGAAGTTGTAAGTCGATGTCATACTCACCAGTTTCACGAAGAGTACCAGTAGGTAGTTTAACTTCTGCTTTTTGTACTTCAACGCCAGCTGCAGTGATTGCATCAGCGATGTCACGAGTACCAACAGAGCCAAATAGTTTACCTTCGTCACCAGCAGGAGCTGCGATTGTAACTTCAGCAAGCTCAGCAACTTTTTCAGCGCGTGCGTTAGCAGCAGCTAGTTGCTCAGCAATTTTCGCTTCAAGTTCAGCACGACGTGCTTCGAACTTTTCAACGTTGTCTTTAGTTGCAGGAACCGCTTTACCCTGTGGGAAAAGGAAGTTACGAGCGTAACCAGACTTAACAGTCACTTGGTCGCCCAGGCCGCCAAGGTTGGCGATTTTATCTAGTAGGATGATATTCATCTTAGCTAACCCTTATATTCGCCAAATTACTTGTGTGAATCAGTGTACGGAAGCAACGCAAGGAAACGTGCGCGCTTGATCGCAGAAGACAGCTGACGCTGATATTTTGCGCTTGTACCAGTAATACGGCTAGGGACAATTTTACCGCTCTCAGTGATGTAGTTCTTAAGAGTAGCGATATCTTTGTAATCAATCTCAGTCACACCTTCTGCAGTGAAACGGCAGAACTTACGACGTCTGAAAAAACGAGCCATGGGTGATCTCCTTAAGCGTTGTCTTCAGTGGTTTCAGTTTTCTTTTCCGCGCGATCTTGGCGAGGAGCAGAATCGTCACGACGCTCACGACGAGGCTCTTCTTTCATCATTGGAGAAGGCTCAGTCACAGCAGTCTTAGTGCGCATAACCATGTTACGTAGGATCACGTCGTTGAAACGGAAAGCATTTTCCAATTCATCAACAGCTTCTGCAGACGCTTCAGCATTGATTAGTACGTAGTGGGCTTTGTGCAGCTTTTCAATTGGGTAAGCCAGTTGACGACGGCCCCAATCTTCTAAACGATGAATCTGACCACCGTCTTGCTTTAGGATTGTGGTATAACGCTCGATCATACCAGGTACTTGTTCACTCTGATCAGGGTGAACCATAAATACGATTTCGTAATGACGCATTATAGCTCCTTACGGTTGTAGCCTCGACAGTACAGCCGACTGTATGGAGACAAGGAACGAATTGGGATGGCTGTAAGGGCGCGCATTATACGCAGCAGTTACTAATTGCACAAGCATTAATCACCTTTAGAACAATCATTTGCCCTTTCCCCAAACACTACGCTCAGACATTTAATCAAAATACTGTTTATTTATACAGTAAAATACTGTACAGTTTTTGTGTCTTTAATAAACAGGGGACCTACCATGGCCATTACCACACAGTATGTTGTTACGCACAAAGGGGTAGAAAAATTGGTAACTACCGACAAAAAAGAAGCCGATCAGTATGACAAAATGCTCGATGCAGCAGATAACCTTGCTGACTACATTCATGCGAAGGGCATCAAGCTAGACGATAGCGTAGTGGAAGAGCTCACCATCATGCTGTCTAAAAACAAAGATAAAATCAGTAAGATTTTCAAAGGCGCTACCGCAGAAAGCGTATTAGAAGATGAAAGCGCAGAAGTGGTAAAGCTACAAGCTAACGGCTGATAATTTAGGCGCGCCTCTCTTTTGCGTCGTTATGATGAGCAATTAATAAGAGCAATTGCCGCTTTAGGCTGATGAGATCTGATAGCATAGCTATACGCAAAAATGTTATTTGATAACATTACCTCAACGCGGCAATGTGTTTTCTCTGGTTTTTAACTGGGTGAACAGACGTGTCGCTTTTGCTAATGTGAACATAAGACGTAAATACAGGTCGGGCTTAGCGTGAATACCACCAATAAAAAAAATAGCACTCACTCCCAGCGCAACGCAGTGTCTGAAGGGCACAACGCAGTGAATAAAGAGCGCAATACAGCGATTGAAGTTAGCAATTTACAGTTTTCGTACACCAAAGAAAGCCCCCCCATCATTGACATTAAAGCGTGGCAAGTTTCGCAAGGTGAGCACGTTTTTCTCTCAGGGCCTTCGGGTAGCGGAAAGAGCACATTGCTCAATTTGCTGTGCGGAACATTAACTCCAACTCAGGGCGACATTGCCTTATTAGCGCAGCCTTTCTCCGCATTATCGAACCGACAGCGGGACAAGTTTAGAGCACGCAATATCGGCGTTGTTTTTCAACAATTTAATCTTATTCCCTACCTTTCTGTGGCACAGAACATTAATGCGGCGGTGTATTTTGCAAGTACAAACGTCAGCAAGACAGTATCAGACGCAAAGCTTCGTCATTTACTGGACAAGCTACAGCTGCCTTCTCACGTGCTGCATGCGAAAGCTGACGCATTGAGTATTGGTCAGCAGCAGCGCGTTGCCATTGCCAGAGCACTGATTAACGACCCACAATTATTAATTGTCGATGAACCTACCTCTGCCCTAGATACCGATGCCAGAGATAGTTTTATGTCGCTGCTAAAAGACGTTGCAGGTGAAAGCACCATGATTTTTGTTAGTCACGATAAAGCCATGGAGAGTTATTTTGACCGCCACTGCAGCATGAGTGAATTAAGCCCAAGTACAAACCACATAAAAACGCGAGGCGATGAAGCCCCAAAAGCACAGGAGCGTGCGTAATGCTAAGTACCATTGCTATTGAAAGCTTAAAGCGCAGGAAAACAACGGCAATCCTCACACTTTTAAGCATCACCATCAGCATTAGTTTACTTTTGTGCGTGGACATTATTCGCACCCAAGTTAAAACCAGTTTTACGCGCACCGTTTCTGGTGTTGATCTTATTGTTGGCGCACCAAGTGGACAGCTTAATTTACTCCTGTCATCAGTGTTTAATATAGGCACTCCCACCAAAGGTATTGAATATAAAAGTATTGCGGCGCTTCAATCTAACAAGCAGGTATCGTGGCTTATCCCACTATCTTTGGGTGATACCCACAGAGGTTTTAGAGTAGTAGGTACGACCAACAGCTTTTTCGACCACTTTAAATACGGTGATATGCAATCACTTGAAATGGCAGCAGGCTCGGCATTTACGCAGCCACTGTCTACCGTTGTTGGCGCAGATATCGCCAAATCATTGGGGTACAAGGTAGGGGATAAGATTATTATTTCCCATGGTCTGGGTAGCGTATCGTTCAACAACCATGATGATCACCCTTTCACTATCTCAGGCATAGTTAAGAAAACCGGTACGCCCGTAGATAAAGCCGTATACGTTACCCTACAGGGACTTGAAGAAGCCCACACAGGACCTAAACATTCCCCCACCTCAATGTTAGGCCGTAAATCTGCTGACAAGGCGCAAGAGCATGAGCATGAGCATGAGCATGAGCATGAGCATGACGAGCATACAAAAGAACATGCAGTTTACAATAGCGAAGCGTTTACGCCTGAGTCAGTATCCGTGGTGATGCTGGGGCTTAAACATCGGGTAACTGCACTGCAGCTTCAGTATCAAATTAATCAAAGTAAAAAAGAGCCGCTAATGGCTATTCTACCGGGCATGGCACTCGCAGAACTTTGGCAAATTATGGGAAATGTTGAATCGCTATTGCTTGGCCTTTCCGGTCTTATCGTCATCTGCGCGCTAATTGGGCTTGCGACTATGCTGCTGGCAACGATGAGAGAGCGTTATCAAGAAATCGCCGTTTTACGAACTATAGGCGCAGGACCGTTTACCTTACTGCTACTCATACAGATTGAAGCGATGCTGCTTACGATTGTGAGTGCCGCACTGAGTTTAGGCTTGGTAGCTGGGCTTATGAGCGCACTAAAACCTTGGTTAAGCAGTACCTATGGATTGTTTTTGAGCAGCCCGCTGTTTGGACAAAGCAGTGTCATTATCATTTTACTGATACTGGGGTGCACATACTTGGTTTCACTATTCCCCGCTGTGGCGGCCTACAGACGCGGCCTACACGCGGGACTAAACGCGAACTCATAAATACCCACGCCTATAGCGTTATTTCGGGTATTAAGTATTCTATTTAGCCCCACATCTGTGCGCCAATAGGCAATAGGTCTTTTAATGGAGCGAGCTGGAGAGAGTATTACTCTCCCACTCGCTTATCTGTACTGAAACGCAATATTAGCTCGTGAACCTGATTAACCGTTGCGCGCAAATCGTGGCTTGCTGCAAGCGATGCTTCAGATGAACGCTGGGTTTCAGACGCGCCGTCAGCGACTTCTACTAACTGCTGGTTAATATGCTCTGCCACCGTGCTTTGTTCTTCTACCGCTGAAGACATCTCTACCGTGGCATCAGCGATACCTTTCACTGCATTGTTAATTTCAAACAATGCACCTCGGGTTTCTTCTACTATAGCGCTGCCGTGCTCAGCTGAAGCTAGCCCTTCCGTCGATACCCTTACAGCTCGATCAGAACGCTCAGCCAATTCATTAATGATGTTGTGGATTTTATCGGTCGATTCGCGAGTTTTCGAAGCTAAAGTACGAACCTCATCGGCAACAACCGCAAAACCTCTTCCTTGTTCGCCAGCCCTTGCAGCTTCGATCGCAGCATTAAGCGCTAACAGGTTAGTTTGCTCAGCGATGGTCGAGATGATATTGGCCGCTTCGCCAATATCGCTGGTTGACTGAGCCAACTCTGTCACTGTGGTAGAGATAGACTCAACCGCCTCGCGTAAGGCGACAATCGCCTGCATGGCTTGTTCTGCTTTTTGGTTGCCTGTCTCTACATTAGATGCCGCTGTCCTTGCGCTCTTTGCGTTACTTTCTACTCGTTCGGCAACTTCTTGAATCGCTTGACTCATTTGCGTTACCGCAGACGCAATTTGCTGTGTAGCTTGATTTTGCTGAACAACCGCGGCACTGGTGCTTTCTGCTTGTTGATGCGTGGTGTTAGCAATTGATTCGAGCCCCGCTGACGCATCTTTAATTCGGGTTAATGCCGTGCGATTTCTGGCAAGTTCACACCCCAGTGCAAGTTTGGCTTGGCTTATGTGAGGGGGGTCTGGGAAGTAGGTTTGTGCCACCGTTTCATTAGCGTAGCTTTCTGGGCTAAGAGAAAGCAGCGCGCCCCAGTCTTTTCTTGTCTTGGCTTCTTGAGCAATCATTAAAACTATAGCTCCAAGCAGCGCAATACCTGCCGCTGCCCAACCATGGGTAAACGCGAGTACTAAAACAAGTAGGGCGCTTAACAATATTGCTGGCGCCATGTGCATTAGCCCTTGCCCCAGTCGCGACATCGGTGATACCGCAGATTTTCCTTCCTGCATTCTGGCGTAAACACTAGATGCGCGTGCTATTTCGTCATTTAACGCCGGCACTCGAACAGATTCGTAGCCTACTACTGATTTACCTTCATAAACGGGAGTCACAAACGCCGAAACCCAATAGTGATCGCCATTTTTTCTTCTGTTTTTAACTAACCCAATCCAGCTTTGCCCTGATTCCAAAGTACGCCACATTTCTTTGAACACAGGAGCAGGCATATCTGGATGACGGATAATGTTGTGATTTTTACCCATGAGTTCTTCACGACTGAAGCCACTTGCTTCTACAAATGCGCTATTACAATGCTGGATTACACCGCGCTTATCGGTAGATGAAATAAGACGATGATGTGCGGGAAACTTGTACTCTTTCTGGGTAACTGGCTGATTATTTCTCATTGGGTGCTTTCTCCATGTAGCAAAGCAATCATCCGTTAATCGTAGGAAATGTTGCTTACCTCCTAAGACTAGAACATAAACAAATTCTGTCTAGCAGGAAGAAAAAATTAGAGAAATTCTATATTCTATCAGCTATTTAGGAAAGCACTTTATACTTTAGGCTAGAGGTAACAAAACGGCAACGCGCGTACCCTTTCCTTCTTCGCTAGTGATATTTATCTTTCCGTTGTGCTCTTCAACAATAGTCATGGAAATAGACATTCCCAACCCTGTTCCCTCGCCGGGTGGTTTAGTTGTAAAAAAGGGCGTGAATATTCTATCCAGTGTTTCTTTCGACATACCAATACCCTCGTCTTCTACGATAAGCATGGCGCTTTCGTCATCTTGCTGCACTTTTAGTGTTATGGACTTCCCTTCTGGTGTTGCATAAATAGCATTGGTCACAAAGTTAACCAACACCTGCTGAATCTGTCCTGCATTACCAAGGAAATAGACATCCTTATCGGGTACTTCTACATTAAGTTTGTTTTTGTACCTGTGCAGGTTGTTCGTTAGCTTGATCACCGTGTTCATGGCGTCAATGGCACTAATTTGTGTATGCTTTCCTGAACCAGGATACGAAAAACTTCGCAGCGCTTTTACAATTTCAATAATACGTTCAATGCCCTCGTGAGATTCATTGAACATCTCTGTAATTTCGCTCGCACTTTCTTGTAGTGAAAAGCGTTTTTCCAGCGCCTCGAACTGCGACTCTACCTCTCCACCAGCAGTGCGACAAAGCTTGCCTATTTCTTCTAACGCGTGTTGATAATCGCTAAAAATTTCTTTTGCAACCACCGTATTGCTTCGAACATAACCGATAGGGTTATTGATTTCGTGTGCTATACCCGCAGCAAGTTGCCCCAACATCGCCATCTTGTCTGCACTAACCAGCCTTTCTTCTAGAAAGTCTCTGTCTTTTTTAACCGAACTCAATTCTATTTGCCGACTGGTGAGCTCAGTTTTTTTGTTCTGGTAACGAGACGTAATGTTTAGATAATGTTTGGTGGTATCAAGAACGTGTAGCGTTTCTTCTTCTAAGTGATCGTCTTTGGTAAGCAACACGAGCCAAGCGAATTCGCCGTCTGCCATTTCATGCATAAAGTGAAGTAGCCTTGCTTCTTCTTTTGTATCTGGTCGCTGCACTGCATTAACGCACCAGTGGGAATAGCTCTCGCGCAGTGTCAGAGGGGTTTCGTCTTTGAGAAGTTTGGCGAGCTCGGGAGAGCTATACCATCCATTTTCGTGAGATAGCACCTGGCTATCATCCCCCACCGTTAGCGCTTCACCTTCTACAATAAATGCTTTTCCACAATGGGCACCGCTAAATTCGACCGCCGATTCCAGCGCAGAAAATATAAAACTCTTACCCGGCTGAGCATTTGAAAGCTGTGATGCGGCACGGTTAAGGTACAACAACTCCCTTTCCCGCTGTTTTGAATCTTTTAAGGCTTTTCTTAGCGCTTGATTCGCTAAGTAAGCATCTTGTGAGTAGGTTTCAAGAAAAGACTCTGCGTTTTTACGCGCTATTTTTTGACGTTTAAGCTGTCGTTCTAAAGAGTTAACGCGGGCTTCCAGCGCTAGAATGCGCTCTTGTTCGGTGGAATACGATGTTTCACTCACCCAAAAGCCCTCCGTTTAGGGCGCCGCTATGAATTCGGGCGCCACGCTTTTCAATAGGGCCAGTTGAACCGCAAGGCTCTACGGGCGCTAGTTAACTAGCCTATCAAGTAGTGTTAGTACTCTCTCACTGGCTTGTTCCATTTCCATAAGCTTAGCATCTGCCTCAGCATTGTTGCCATTTTGTTTAGCTAGAACGGCAGCGATACCGCTACTATGCACTTTTGCATGCGGCGCTTCAATCTCTCTGAATGCCGTTGTTTGGCCAATTGCTTTGTTAGCATTGTCACTATACCACTGCCCAAGGCGGCAGTTCTTATGATCGCCAAAGTCCGCCACAGATTTATTGCTGTAGCCGCACAGCACTGCATAAACCTCGGCCTTCCACACTACATGATCCAATTTTACTGTTTGAATGAACGTAGCAATTGCGCCTTCGCTAATGGTGGACTTCATACTGTCACAGTGTTGCACCATAACTTCGTAGCTGCCATTTAGCTGATTAATGCCGGTCTCTAGCTGCTCGTTGTTTCCGCGCAGTTCATTGACACCTGAAACCGCTTTGGAAGTAGACTGAATTATACCGTTCACCAACTCAGATACTTCTGTTGCTGATTTGTTGGTTTCTGTCGCCAATGCACGTACTTCATCAGCAACAACACTAAACCCGCGGCCTGCATCGCCTGCTCGCGCAGCTTCGATAGCAGCGTTTAGCGCAAGTAAGTTAGTTTGGTCAGAAATACTCGTAATAGTAGTAACAAATTTATTAATGTTATCTGCTGTTGTTGATAGCCCCGATATACGTTCGCTCATGCTGCCCATTTGGACATTAAGCCCGCTCATGTCGGTAACAATTTTGCTTAATGTAGTCGCAGAATCACTAAACAACTCATTAATATTAGCAACAGACTGGTTCTCAGCATCGATACGTTGATAAGTAGCCAACACCGTTTCACGAATACCTTCTAATTGACGCATTGCATCAACGATGCACTTCATTACAACGGAATCGTTCGACGATGCATGCTGGCCGTTTGCAGCCTCAATGGCATTAATGAGTTCACTATTTTCTGCCTCTAAAACGTCAATTTTGTCTAAGGCTTCTTGCACTCTTGCTTCTAGTTTACGTACTTGCGCTTCTTTTTCTTCGTATTTACTGCGAGATACAAACATGTGTGGTTACCGATATGTTTTTTATAGAGTTATTTTGTTCAGATTAACAGATATCCAGACCATTTAACTATTAGTCTGAAGTAGCGTTATGCTATGAGTATCGGCGGAATATTGAAAAACTGATGAAATAAAACGCTCGGTTGAGACGAGCTTTATTTTTGTGGCAGTAGATGCGGCTCTAGGGGCGGGCGACGGGCGCCTTTTTTAGGACCATACCACAACGCCAGATAGTCTAGGATAGCGGGCTCTGCATCACCTAATGGCCATAGCTTTTGCGTGTCTTGCATCCATCGAATAGTTTCAAGCCATCTCTCTCTGCTCATTGCGTTCTGTGTAATTAGTGAAGGCGAATGGCATGCGCTACAGTGTGCAACCACTAGATTATAGCCCGGCGCTACAGTAAGACCTGACTGGGGGTCAACAGACACAGTCGTGGCGTCAGCGGAATGCATACTTGAGCCGCTATTTTTATCGCTACTTTCATTGATGGCCGCAACCAGTGGTGTGCTAACTACCCCTGCCATAATAGAAACAAAAACGAATAGATGGCGCATGCGAGCGCTCCATATCTCAAACACGTTACTCGGTACCATGTGTTTTACACAACCCGCACAGCAATGCGATGGCAGGCATTGTTTAAGTAGCCTTTTGGATTCCAGCCTGGCAATACCATAGGTTGTGATTTTCCATTTTCATCTACGGCTTTGGCCCATATTTCGAAATAACCTTGTTGAGGAAAGGCTATTTTTGTAGTGAATTGCTGCCATGCATGTCTATTTACGGGTAGCGTGAGCTCTGCTATTTGCCACGTTTGTCCGAAATCAATAGATGTGTACACTTCAGCCACTTTACCCTCACCACTCCATGCATGACCGCGCACGCTTAGTTTCTTGGCCAAAGGATGATCAGTGCCCGACTGTGGAAAAGTAATGAGTGACTTAATAGGCATAGCTTCAATGATACACATATCTTCATCGGCTACTTTCGCCCCCGGAGCAACGGGTTTACAAGGGAGTCGGTACGCTTTGCCCAGCATTTTTGCACCGTCATGCACGCGGTCTCTGACCACTATCTTCTTAAGCCACTTACCAGACGTAGACGCTGGCCAACCACCAAAAACCAGTCGGAGCGGATAGCCATTCATTAAAGGCAGAGGTTCATCATTCATCGCCCACGCAATCAACGACTCATCTTCCATCGCTTTGTTTATCGGCACCCCGCGAGAAATAGCCGCTTTGCCCGGTGTACGGCTTAAATGCTGGTCATCACCATAATAGCCAATGTAAACAGCGCTATCTTTTACGCCCACTGACGTGAGTACATCTTTAAGCCTTACACCTGTCCATTTAGGGCATCCCACAGCTCCGGTAGTCCATTGGTTCCCCGTCGCTGCTGGCGAGAACTCGGCACGTCCATTACCGCCGCATTCCAGCGTTAGTTGGTATGAGTAATGTTTGAATTGGGTTTTGAGCTCTTCCAACGTGAAGGTTTTTGACTGCTCGGCCGACTCCCCTTCAATAGTAAGCGTCCACGTACTCGCGTCTGGCTTTTGCGGGGGAATACCATTATTCCTTACGAAAAATCGAGAGGCAGGCGTAACCGCATCATCAAGTAAGTGCGCTGGTGTTTCAGCGTTAATTGGCCGGTCGTTAAGTATTGTTAGCCCGTCTTTTCCCTCGATAGAAAAAGGCGTGTTCGACTGAGCAAATGCAGCGGGAATAAGTCCTGCTGGCATGAACTGACCGTAAACGACTTCAGCACCAAGTAGCAAAGACAGAGACTTCAGACCTTTGATAAAACCACGCCGAGTCAGCGCGTTGCTAGTTCGCTGAAAAACCTGTTCGTCGGCCTTTACAGGGTCCTTAGCGTACAGTTCGTGAAGGCCATGTTTTTTCACTGCTACCACCTCGTCATTGAGTGCTTTGTGTATTAAGAGTGCATTAAGAATAATTGTGATAAATCGCGCAAAAAATCCCACTATATTGCGAACAAATAGCCCAATATAAGCAGTGCAATCCACAGCGTTTCTGCCACAATCATTACAATTGGCAGCATACCGACTTCGGCTAACTTACCAAGGTTAGACTTCATACCGATTGCCGTAATTGAAACGACTAAGAAGAAGCGTGATATCTGGGTCCCCGTCTCAATAACTACTTCGGGTAGGGTTACAAAGCTGTTGAGTAACATAAGTACAATAAAGCCAACTAGAAACATCGGCATTTTAGGCACTTGCGCCCCGTCAGCCTGACTTTTGGCTTTGTAAAAGTGTTTAATGGCAATCATCATAATGAGTACCACTGGCATTAGCATGGCTACTCGTACCAGCTTGGTCAGTGTCGCCATGTCGCCTGCACTGTCAGACACCGAGTAACCTGCCCCCACAACTTGCGCCACATCGTGAATAGTGCCGCCTAAGAAAATGCCAGCTTCCGTATCATTCATGCCCAACTGCGCCGCCACAATTGGGTAGAGCACCATGGCGATGGTCGACATAGCGGTTACGCCAATAACCGTCAGCAACGTGTCTCTTTCGTGGTTTTCTCCCTTGGGAAGAATGGTGGAAATGGCGAGAGCCGCAGACGCACCACAAATGGCTACTGAGCCTCCCGTTAATGCACCAAAACGCTTTTGTAACCCGAGTAATTTGGCGAGACCCACTCCGACAATAATTGTTGTGAGTATGGCAGCGGCCAGCATAAGAGCGGTCTGCCACCCAAGTACCGCTAAGTCACCTAGCGCAATGCGTAGACCAAGCAGAACAACTCCAGCGCGAAGAAGAGTACTTGCCGTGAAATCGATACCACACGCACAGGGCGTATCGTTCTGATACAAAAACGATACGGCCATACCTAAAAGTAATGCGAACAACATAGCAGGGGCGTTGTAATGCTCACTCAAAAAGAGCGCCGCCATACCGGTAATGGTTGCAATTCCCAGCCCGGGCCAAATATTTTTACATTTTACTGCTATATCGTTCATTTTCTTTTATCGCTCTGAGGCCACAAGCGCAACAAGCACTACGCGCTTTCGCTCGCCAGAATAAGGGCGGCGGCCATGCATTGCACGGTAATTGTCAACAATAGCCACGTCACCATCTTGCCACTCTAAGTCAAAGGTGTAAGTTTCAGACAGTTCTGCAACGCGCTCTAAACCGGCTTTAGGAATTGCACTTCCATCGCCAAAAGTAATTGCCGACGACGGGTTTTCCCTTACGCCTTTCCATCCCATATACGCAGCTATTAGCTGGTTATAGAACACTTCTGAGCCATCACTAAGTTCGATAACCGCAGGTAAGACAGGCGTAATGGCTCTTAGACTACCATCCTCCAACCATTGCCAGGTGTATCCTAACTCTTTTAATTTAGCTTCTGCCTCTTCTAATGACTCAACGCTTAGCGTGCTTTTCCAGCTTCTTCCTTGGCCAGAGTTGGCATCATTGGCTGCTGGCATAGTAGTCGTATATTTAAGGCCTTTCTCTTTAAAGTCTTTAGCAAGCGCAGGATTTTCTTCCTTCAATGCTTCAAACAATTTGTCGGAGCGACATAAAGGCGTTGCTCCCCCCTCATCCGCTGCAGTCTTACAAAAGAAAAACAGCTTGCTAGGTGAAATAGGCGTCTGCGCCATTTCATGATGTAGAAAAATTTCTACGTCTTTCGGCGCTTCATTTGCTGTGAATACGCGCTCAGTAAAGTTAATACGCACGGCATTAGACAACGACTCCTGATAGGTAAAGTTAGGATAGCCGAAGCCTGCTGAGAAAACGTCAAAGGTCTCTGCGGAATCAATTGGAAACCCTCGGAAAAGTAGTGCTCCCGACTTTGCAAGTTTTGCTTCAAGCTCTGATTGATTTGCTTTTACAAATGCAACGGTCTCTTCTACCGTTGTACAACCCTCGTTGTTCACGACTATTTCAGGGAACACACCGCCGTTATAATTGTGCTGAGTAGGTACACTTGCGTAGGCTACCGCAGAGCTGTCATTGACGTTTTTCATAGCTAACTCCTAGTCGTAAATAGGGTGGAAACGGTTAAAGGCAGCTTCGCAGAAGTGCCCTGGATCGTTAAATCTGCGATTTACGTTCAATGCAGATATTGCCTGCATTTCACTGTCGCTGAGTGAGAAGTCAAAAAGTGCGAGGTTTTCTTTCATACGCTCAACTTTTGACGTTTTTGGAATGATGGCGTTACCGCGCTGAATTCCCCAACGCAAGACAACCTGCGCGGGCGTTTTACCATGGGCTTCTGCCGCGGCTTTTACTACGCTTTGCTCAAGCACTGATTCCGTCTGATCAGCCATTTCAAGCTCTAGATAAGATAAGGCACCTAGCGGAGAGAAGGCCGTCACCTCCAGTCCATAGTCTTTTGCCAAACGAATTAGTCGCTCTTGCGTAAGGTACGGGTGAGATTCAATTTGCAGCATGGCTGGCTTAATACGCGCATAGCTCATCAGGTCGTTAAGCAAACCGGTGTTGTAATTACACACACCAATTTGTTTTGCTTTTCCGCTATCGGCAAGCGACTCCATTGCCTCCCATGTCTTATGCAAAGGTACAGGCGCGAGTTCCATTTTAGGCTCGGCAACATCAGGTTCGTAAAACCATTCTGGTGGATAACGGGTCTCGATAGGCACAAATTTCTGCGCTATCGGGAAATGGATCAGGTATAAGTCTACATAATCTAACTGTAAGTCTGACAAGGTTTTCTCTAAAGCAAGACCCACGTGCTCAGGGGCGTGAAAGGTATTCCATAGTTTTGAAGTAACCCAAAGCTCTTCTCTGGTGCACAAGCCTTCATCAATCGCTCGCTTAATGCCTTCACCCACTTCCTTTTCATTGCCGTAATCAGCGGCACAATCTAAGTGTCGATAGCCAGCCTTAATCGCTTGGTACGTGGTTTCCGCACATATGGCAGTATCGACCTTCCAAAAACCAAAACCTACCTCTGGTATCTTATTCATTGTTTCATTCACCTTAGAATTCGTTGCTTTAAGCTAGTACGGACTTTCTCTTAAACGTACTGCAAAGATAAAAAGCCGCGGTTTACTTTTGCAGTATGCTCTTGTATAACTTTAGCTTCAAACTTTAGTCTTGTATAAGACATAAGTTATTACACAGATATACCGATGTCAACAAAGTGTTAACAAACTTAATGAAAAGTTTGGAGTGCAATAAAAAGAAATGTCTTGCGGTGGCATAACAAGGTAAAGCGTTACCTTGTTATGCTAGGTGTTCGAGAGTCGGTAAGAAACAATTTGATAGGAACGGACGTTTAAAACGTTGTGGTTGAACAGTTTGGCGTTGATAGCAAAGGATTAATCAAGTTCAACTTGGTAATGGTAGTGGTCAGTTCTACATTTGCTTTCACGATATTCAATGAGTTTACCGTCAATAGACTCAGTGACGCGCGTAACCATAAGTAACGGCATTCCTTTTTCGATACCTAAGCTTTTTGCATCACTTTTTGAGGCCAAAACCGCTTTAATGCTGTCACGGGTCTTAAATACAGTTTGGTTGTAGTCCGTTTGATAAAAATGATACAGAGTATGCGGAATATCTTCTCGCTTCTCGATGTCAGGAAATCGCTTAGACGGTAAATAAATAGTTTCAAGCATACAAAATTCGTTATCGAGAATTCGCCTACGCTTAAGCTTCACTACTTTGTCTTTAGCGGTAATTGATAGTGCAGTTTGGACACTTTCAATTGGCTCGACCAGCTCTTTACTTAACAGTTCAGCTTTGGGTAGGTCAGCACCTTTTCCGTCAGCTTGTAACGGAAAGAAACGAAACAGCGCATCTTGTGCCGTATGCTCAGAAACAAATGTACCGACCCCCTGACGACGGGTTACAATTTTGGTATCTGTCAGCAATGTTAGCGCTTTGCGAACGGTTCCTTGGCTAACATTGAATTCGTCAGCAAGCTTAAACTCACTAGGTAGCATCTCGCCTGGTTGCCAACGGCGCTCGACAATAAGCTGCTTAATGTATTCAGCGACTTGTTGATACAGCGGCTGAAAGGCAAGACTTGGACCGCTGAGTTTGTGATCGAATTGAGATGAAGACATGAACCCTAACCTAAACGCTTAATTTTTGTTGTTATATCATACACAAGAGTTATAGCGCACTTTTGATATAAATCACATACATTGCAGGAATTACACGTGATGCTTTTGGAAACACTGCTTCCCATGTTTGCGCTATTGGGGCTTGCGACACTGCTACAGACCTTAAGCGGTTTTGGTTTTGGCCTTATGGTGGTATCAAGCTTTACGTTATTCGGCATCTTGCCGCTTACGGCGACCACCTTTATGGTGAGTTTTCTAAGTCTTTTCAATTCCATCAGCTTAGTAGTGAAAAACACGGAGCAAATAAATAGACGTGCTTTCACTATTATACTGGTTAGCGGTATACCATTTATGGCGGTAGGCTACGCATTGTTGGAATACCTGTCCGTTGGGATGGCAACTTGGCTCAATTTACTGCTTGGCTTGGCTATTCTCAGCTGCTGTGGCCTTTTATTAATAAAAAGAAAGCGGACACAGCCATCTGGTCGCGCATACGGTTTTTCTATCGCTGGCGCTCTAGGTGGATTGCTAGGCGGTCTTTTTTCTACTTTTGGCCCACCTGTGGTATTTCAGTGTTACCGACAAACCTGGCCAATAAATGAAATCAGGATAACGCTGCTGGCCGTATTTAGTGTTACCTCACTTATACGCCTTGCCATAATACCGTTTGGTACTTTGCCTTCAACAGAAGTGTTTCTGTCTGCTGTTTTCGCCATTCCCGTCATTTTAATTTTCACGCGATTAGGACGAATTCTCGCTGCTCGCGTATCCGCTGCCGCTGTTCGACTGTTAGCCTTAACCATGCTTGCATTAAGTGGCGTAACCCTTATTGTCCAAAATATCAGTATATAAGACGGCTTGATAGTGAACGCGGATCTAAATCTTCATAATTTTCTAATTGCAGATTGACACCCAAGTTACATTTCATTAACTTATGTCTTATATAAGACATGAAGGGTAATGTAGAAATGAGTAACGCGTTTTGTGTAAATGAGCCAGAATGGAACGATATTAAAGCCGCTGACATTACTGAGCAGCCCTTTTTGTCGGATGATAAGACACTTATTGTCCCCACCCAATATGGTGAGTTGAGTCTAAGTATTAGTCAGTTTGGTTTACGCATTCAAAGTAACGTAAATGCAGCAGATGATTTTGGTATGCTTACTCAAGCGCCGGAGAGGCTATCGCTAGTACTTTCCGGTGATCAGTCTCACAGCACCCTGGCAGCAGGCGATTATCGATTAGAAGTTTTTGCCGCACCTCTTCATTTCAAGCTGTATAAAAATGACGTTTTAGTTCAGCAAAGCGCCACCGACGGCCACTTTGTACGTCAGCATCGCTTACCGCCATTCGCTAAAACCGACAAAGGTTGGTTATTAAGTTTAGAGCTTAGCTACGACGAAGCCGTTTATGGTCTTGGAGAGAAATGGGGCAAGCTTGATAAACGCGGCCAGCTAATTCGCTCATACAACCACGACGCTTTAGGCGTAAACGCTGAAAAGTCTTATAAAAACACACCTTACGCATGGAGTCCTGAAGGCTGGAATTTGTTTGTGCACACTCCAGCCCCCGTCACCCATGGAGTCGGCTACGCACTTTGGTCACAGCGAGCTTATGTGTGCTTAGTTGAAGATAACGTACTCGACATGTTCTTGTTCCATCAAGACTCGCCAGCTAAATGCCTTCAAACCTACAGTGAGTTAACAGGCTTTGCGCCAACACCTCCAACTTGGAGCTTAGGCGTAATCCTGTCTAAAGCGTATTATAAAGACGCCGACGAGCTACTCGCCGTTGCCCGCGAAGTGCGCGAAAAGAATATGCCTTGCGATGTTATTACCCTTGATGGTCGCGCATGGCAAGACACTGATACCCGCTTTGCTTTTGAGTGGGACCCTAAACGCTACGCCGATCCTCAGCCGGTTATTGATGAACTTAAAGCGTTAGGTTTTAAAATCTGTGTGTGGGAATACCCCATGATTTCAGTGAAAAACCCGCTATACAAAAAAGCCGCTGATAAAGGCTGGCTGATAAAAGACAAACGAACCGGAGAAGCTTACCGGTATGAGTGGGATTTAAGCCCATTTGGCGAAGTACTTACGCCTTTGCCAGACTCAGGTATTTTAGACTTTACCCACCCTGAAGCTTACGAGTTTTGGAAAACGTCGCACAAACCTTTATTTGATCTTGGTATAGATATGATAAAGGCCGACTTTGGCGAACAGTTGGAAGACGACAATATGCTGTCGTATAGCGGTGATTCAGGTAATCGTCTACATAACGTTTACAGTATGCTTTACAACCGCTGTGTGTACGAGGCTGCCGACGCTTACTGCAAAACAGGTCCTTTCCTATTTAGCCGTTCAGCTTGGACAGGAAGTCAGCGCTACCCATCACAATGGGGCGGTGACCCGCAAGCCGACTGGCATGGCCTAGCCGCAAGTATTCGTGGCAGTTTGTCCTGGGGTATGTCAGGCGGGCCGTTTTTCGCTACCGATATAGGTGGGTTTTACAAAGACACCCGAGATGCAGAACTTTACGTAAGATGGGCACAAGCGTCAGTGTTTAGTGCCCACATGCGATTGCACGGTATTGGCCCTCGTGAACCCTGGTCCTACGGCGATGCCGCTTCCAATGCAGTATTTGAGGCCCTTAAGCTAAGATATAAGCTTATTCCATACCTAAAGGAAACCGCAGAAAAAGCATCACAAACAGGACTTCCGGTTCAGCGCGCCATGGCGTTAGCCTTCCCTGAACAGCCGCTTTCGCACGGTTTTGAACAACAATTTATGTGCGGTGATGACCTACTTGTTGTGCCTTGCGTGGTGCCCGGCGGAAAAATTAAATACTACTTACCAAAAGGTAAATGGATACGTTTTGGTACCGAAGAAGTCGTGCAGGGTGAGCAATACAGAGAAGAAATACTTGCGCTTAACGATGTGGCGGTGTTCATCCAAAAAGGCAGTCGCATTGTAATGGGCCCAGATGTTCAACATACCGATATGGATATGTCGAACACCACACATTGGCCAGCGTAGCGCATAGGAGCAGTTCATGGATATCACCCTTACCCTATTGTCATGCATGGCATTTATGGCACTGGTTGCCGTTATTTCTTACATGAAAACAAAAGGGGAAGTAAACACGCAAGACGGTTACTTCCTTGCAGGAAGAGGGTTGACCGGCACTTTTATTGCTGGGTCCATGATCCTTACCAATCTTTCCGCAGAGCAGCTTATTGGATTAAATGGTTCTGCCTTTGGGTATAACTTAAGCGCTATGGCGTGGGAAGTTACCGCCGGTATCTCTACCATTATTATGGCGCTTATTTTCTTGCCTCGTTACTTAGCAGGCGCTTTCTCCACCCTACCTGAGTTTTTACGCGACCGTTTCGACGATAGCGTTCGCAGAATGACGGTAGTTTTGTTTATGGTGGGGTATTCGTTAGTTACCATTCCATCGGTGCTTTACTCTGGCTCTATTGCCGTGCTTAGGCTTTTTGATGTACCCGGACTTTTCAATGTAAGCTATGAGGTGGGACTGGTACTTACCATCGTCATAGTCGGTACGATTGGCGCTCTCTATGCCATTTTCGGTGGTTTAAAAGCGGTAGCCGTATCAGACACGATTAATGGAGTTGGCCTTTTAATTGTGGGTTTATTAGTTCCCGTTCTTGGCTTGGTGGCCTTAGGCGACGGCAGCTTTAGCCAAGGTCTATCTACTATTGCTACAACGGAAACTGAAAAGCTCAATGCTATAGGTGGTCCCGACGACCCTGTTCCTTTTGGTACTATTTTCACGGGTATGATTTTAGCCAATTTGTTTTACTGGGGTACTAACCAATACGTAATTCAGCGAACCTTAGGCGCTAAAAATCTGGTTGAAGGCCAAAAAGGGGTGTTGTTCTCTGGCTATTTTAAAGTGCTTGTGCCCTTTATGATGATGTTACCAGGCGTGATTGCTTATCACTTATATCAAGACGAAAACCTTCAAACTATCGACCTTGCCTACCCTCATTTAGTAAAAGATGTACTCCCACAGTATTTGTCGGGTTTCTTTTTAGCAGTATTGCTTGGTGCGGTGTTTAGCTCTTTTAATTCACTGCTTAACAGTGCTGCCACCCTATTTTGCTTAGACGTATACAAACCCTTCAAAAAAGACAAAGTGAGCGACGAAAAGCTTATTCGCGTTGCCAAGATCACCAGTATTGTTATTGCTGTGCTTTCTTTTATCACGGCGCCGCTGCTTATGTTTGCCCCTGAAGGATTGTGGCAAATCATTCGCATATTTACCGGCTTTTACAATATTCCCGTTATCACTATTGTGCTTGTTGGCTTATTTACAAAACGCGTTCCTGCGCTGGCGGCAAAAGTCGCGATTATCTTCCACGTAATTGCCTATGGACTGCTAAAGTTCGTATGGGAAGTCGATATTAACTTTATCCATATCTACGCCATTTTGTTCGCTATTGAATTGGCTATTATGTTGACTATAGGCAGGCTCTACCCAATGACTACTCCATGGCATTTCACTGCAAAGGCTGAAGTCAATATGACGCCATGGCGCTATGCCATTCCCTGCGCCATCGTGCTTGTTGGCCTTATCGCAACGCTTTACCTGATGTTCTCTCCTGTAGGCTTTGTGAATGGACTAAGCAACGCGTTTGTCCCTGCACTAGTCGGCTTGTGGGCAACATGTTTCGTGGCAATTGGTATAAGTCTGAAATGGTGGCGAGTAAAGTATGAGCAAGGCTTGAAGCGCCTTGCTTCTCAGCACGCCTAACTCTCCTTCATCATTTTTGTATAGAAAAAACACAAAAAAATTAACATAACGTTTGCAAACGGCTTAACAATTGTTTAACTTAATTACTCTTATATAAGACATCAGATGCAAGATATCTTTTATATAGAAGACCGTATTTTTACGCTATTGAATTTTGCTATTGAAAGAATAATACGCGTAGCGCTGTACCCTACGCAGCCAGAATAAAAAACGAAACGCCGATTACTTGCTCAAATGCTTTTGTATCCAAATAAAGGTAGCAAGGTGTAAGTGAGGGCGTGATAAGCGAAACACCCTGGAGAACAACATGAATACAAAGAGATCACTCATCAGCAAGGCGGTAACCCTTGCTATGACATCTGGATTGCTACTTCACACCAATGCATTTGCGCAAGAGGCAGATACAGAGCAAGTCGACGCCTCAAAAGATGATAAATCATTTGAACAAATTGTCGTTACATCGCAAAAGCGTGTTCAAAGCATCAGCGATGTGCCCGTTGCTGTATCAGTGTTACGCGGTGACCAGATAGAATCTGCCTTTGCTAACAATGTTGAAAATCTACAAGCGCTTGTGCCTTCTGTGAGCTTCCGAAAAGGGACAACAACTCGAAATTCAGCCTTAACCGTTCGTGGTATTGGAACAATTTCATTTAGTATCGCCGCAGAGCCAAGCGTAGCCACGGTGGTAGATGGCGTTGTATTAGGGCGTTCTGGTCAAGCGTTTGCCGATTTGTACGATGTAGATCGAATTGAGGTACTACGTGGTCCACAGGGTACTTTATTTGGCAAGAACGCCTCTGCTGGTGTGGTAAACATCACCACAAAAGATCCTTCTCAGGAGCTCACAGGCAGTCTTTCTACCGAGTTTTATCAAGATAACGAATACCGTTTAAAAGGCACAGTAAGTGGTGGCTTAACCGACGACCTTTCAGCCAGCTTAACCGTCTTCCAAGGTAAATTCGACGGCTATATCGACAACGTTTACAACAATGAAAAAGTAAACGGTTATGACCGTGAAGGTGCCCGTGCAGTTGTGGTTTACGAGCCAACCAATGATTTAAAAGTAAAGTTCATTAGCGAAATTTACAGCGCAGATGACGACTGTTGTGCTGATTTAGAAGGCGTATCTAGCGGTCGAAATCCCGACTCAAAGGCAGCACCCAACAGTGAGACCATTGCCGACGGTATCGATTTAGAACAGCGACAAATTGATCATGACTTCGAATCTCGCACTATTGACGACCACTCGGCCTTCTCTGTACAAGTTGACAAAACCATTGGTGACTACACCTTCACGTCGATCACTGCCCAGCGCTCATGGGAAAATACAGAATTCCGCGAAGGTGATTTTACGTCTATTGCTGGCGACAGCGACCAGCCAGTATTTGGAGTGCCGTTTCAGCTGCATGACGTAGGTGAGCAAGAATGGAGTCAGTTTTCTCAAGAATTCCGTGTTGCATCAAACCTAGCTGGCCCATTCAACTTCTTAGCCGGTATGTTCTACTGGAACATGGATTCAGAGCGTAACTTCACTCGTGATGCAAGTTGCCAAAACAATAACCTTCAACTTGACCAAGCACTGACATTCTATGCGCAGAATAACCTGTCTGGAGATGCGCTGACAGACGCACTTTCTGACCTAGACGCTTACGCTAATTCGCTAGGTGTGACATGTAATGCCAACGACATTGTGTCTGCCACGGCATTCATGAGCACTGAGTTTAATAACTGGGCCGTTTACGGAGATGGCACCTACGACTTAAGCGATGACTTACGCCTTATCTTCGGTCTTCGCTATACCGATGATGAAGTGTCTTACACTCACCGTCGTATAAGTAACGACGAATATGGACGCCGTGGTGTGGGCGTTCGCCCTGCGACCGAGAACACCGATGCAGAAGGTGTGGTAGATGAAACCAATTTGTCTGGCCGCCTTGGTGTTCAATACGATCTCGACCAAAATCAAATGGTTTATGCAACCTATTCTCAAGGCTACAAAGGCCCTGGTTTCAATGTTTACTATAACTTCAACCCAGAGAATGACGGACGCCCTATTGGCGCGGAAGAATCTGACGCTTACGAAATTGGCTATAAGTACGCAAGTCGCGATCTACTTTTAAATATCGCGCTATTTAGTACTGACATTGAAGGCTTCCAAGCAAACAACTTTGATTGTTCTGACGGCGCATGTATTACGCGCCTTACCAATGCTGGTGATGTGACGACCCAAGGCGTTGAAGTAGACTTTATGTGGAACGCAACCGACAACCTAACGCTAATCGGTGGCGCTGCGTACACCAAGGCTGAGATCGATAGATTTAATTGTCCTGAAGAGGCAGAGTGTACCGACCGTTCGGGCTTGGATGTACCATTCTCACCTGACATGAAATACTCGCTGTCAGCGGAGTACTTCATGGAAACAGAGCATGGTTTTGACGTTTACTACAACGCGTCTTACATCTATACCGATGAACAGTACTCTGACTTGCCAGGCAACACGGGTGAATTCAATCCTCACTCATTGTTACCTGACTACAGCATGCTTAACGCAAGCGTTAGCTTCTCATTCAAAGACGATGCCTTCCGCGTATCTTTGATTGCGAAGAACTTGCTTGATGAAAGCTACGCGACCACATATAGCGGCGACAACTTCCGCTATCAAATACCGCGCGATGCAGATCGCTATTACGGCGTAGCATTTAAAGCAAGGTTTTAATCTCGTTATAAATTAAAAAACGTGTGTGTTGAAAGGGGCGTGTGAACGCCCCTCTTTTTTGCACAACATCAGGCTGTTAGTCCCTGAAAATCAAAACAAACGCCTTTGCCCAAATAATAGTATTAATTTATCTCTTCGTGCTGGTGTTCATGAGAGTGGGCGTGTAAATGGTCATTATCATCACGACATGGCTCACCCGGCAACTCAAACTCTATCGTGGTATGAGCAAGTTCAAAGGGGGCTAAACGCTCGTGAACTTTCTTTTTGAGTGCTCTCAGTTTGTCATTGTCTATTGCACAGTTTATTACCACGTGTGCAGTAAGCACGTGCTGCTCTCCGTCAAGCGACCAAAAATGTACATGGTGAATTTCTTCAACGTGCTCGATTTTCAAAAGCGTGTTGCTAATAGCATTCCTTGTAGCCAAGTCAGGTACGCCCTGTAGAAACAAAGACATGGTCTGCACAACATACCGAACAACATTGACCAAAATAAATAGCGTAAAACCAATAGATAAAATTGGGTCGAGTATAGGCCATTCAACAAAATGGAGCACAATGGCTACTACCAGTACCGCTACCCACCCCATCGTGTCTTCAATTAAGTGCCAGTTAAGCACCTTTTCATTCATCGAATGACCGCCGTGGAGTTTATAAGCTGCAAATCCATTCACGACAATACCTAGGATCGCTAATCCAATCATACCCTCTGTAACGGGCATTTCGGGGTTAGATAAACGAGGGATGGCCTCAGACAACACCCAAATTGAGCCAATCACCAAGATAACGCCGTTGATCATAGCTCCCATAAGGCTTAGCCGTTTGAAGCCATACGTATACTTTTCGGTAGATGCTTTATTCCCGAGCTTACTTAAATACCACGCCAGACCTATGGATAGAGAGTCTCCTAAATCGTGAACAGCATCTGCCATTATGGCGACACTGTTAGTAAGCCAACCCCCGATGAATTCAATAATAGTAAAGATGAAATTTAGCCAGAACGCCCAACCAATGCGTGTGGAATCTGTGCCTAGCGCTTCAGCATGCGCACCGTGGTGATGGCCGTGATGCTGACCTTTATGATGATTGGAGGCGGTAGTGCTGTGATTGTGGTGATGCATAATAACAACTCACATGAGATCGTATATTGAGCTTAACGTGATGTGTACCCAGGTGCGAACAAAATATCGAGCACAGATCATTAACAAGTCTCTGAGATAATTTGTAAATAGTCAGTGAAACAAGCACCTTTAAATTTTAACCCACCTCCCAATACAACCTTATATTATTGTTTTATTTGGAAATAAAAGAAAAACAACAAAAATAAGACCGACAGCCAAATGTTAATTTTTTGAGAACAGTATTGATCTTTATGTGTCAGTCGCTTAATGTAATGTAAGCGCTTTCAAACAGCCATTTTTATTTGACCTAAATTGTAAGCGCTTACAAAAAGCTTTTTACGTGGCATTTGCCACTACATAAAAACCCAATTTCTTTAGATCAGGGCTGAAAACAATGACGAAAAAAGCATCTCAACTTTCGCGGATAGCTGCCGCGATCTCAGTCGCAACCCTATTTGGCTGTGGAGGCGGAGCAACCACATCTACAGACATCGACGTTGTTGATCCTGCGGCACCCGTTTCTGACTGGGAGCTGGTATGGAGCGACGAGTTCGATGGGAACAGTATTGACGATGACAACTGGACTCACGAAGTAAACTGCGACGGTGGCGGCAATAATGAATCTCAGTGTTATACCGACAGCGAAGACAATTCATTTGTGTCTGACGGTAGCCTAAAAATTGTTGCTCTACCCGCGGAAGAAGGAGCGCAAAAGCCTTATACGTCAGCCCGTCTAAACACGCGCTACAAAGCAGACTTTAAATACGGCCGTATTGAAATGCGTGCTAAATTACCCTCTGGTCAAGGCAGTTGGCCGGCGTTTTGGATGATGCCTACTGATGAGGTTTACGGTGGCTGGCCTCGTTCTGGCGAAATTGACATCATGGAAGCCGTAAACCTTAAGGCACTAGATGCTGACGGCAATCCTGAAAGCCATATTCACGGCACCCTTCACTATGGTCAAGAATGGCCAAATAACGATAGCTCAGGCAAAGCCTACTCGCTTCCTGATGGAGCGAATCCAGCAGACGACTTTCACACCTACGCCGTTGAATGGCAAGAAGGCGAAATTCGCTGGTACATGGACGATTACCTTTACGCTACGCAGCGTCGTTCAGAAGTTCGTTATAACGCAAACGGTGACGCAACTGGACTTTCTCACCGCGGCTGGTATGCGGAATACTTTGAGCAAGGCACAGGTGAGCTAACCACTCACTGGGACAACGCGCCATTCGATCAAGAATTCTACATTATCCTTAACTTTGCAGTAGGTGGCGACTGGCCAGCTAACGTAAACGAAACAGGTATTGATGCTGAAGCGTTTGTCGAAGGTCAGACTTACGAGGTCGATTATGTTCGAGTGTACGAATGTGCATCGAACCCAGACACCGGCAAGGGCTGTGAAACTGTTCGCCCAGGTTACAACTCACTAGACGATGCATTAGTGGAAGGCGAGGCGCCTATCCCTTCACCACCGTCAACCGGTGTTGCACAAAACCTTACTATTTTCGACGGAACACCTAATCCAAACTGGCCTGCGTGGGACTGCTGTGGTGGGTCAACACCAGCACTCGTAGAAGATGCCGAGCAAGGACAGGTTTTCGAATTTGCTATTAATGAAACACCTACGGTAATGGGCTTTATCAGTCGAGCTCAATTCATTACCGACCCAGAAGGTGAAGCGTCTCCGTTTGATGCGTCTCCAATGGAAGAAACTGGCAGTGTTAAATTCGATCTGAAAGTTACATCGCTGCCTGCAAATGCGACAACTAATTGGCTATTTAAGATTGAAAGTTCTGAAGGTTCAACTGCCGCAGAACTTCCACTGATGGACGGCTATGTAGGACCCGCAGACACCGCTGGTGCTGCGCCTGAACAGGGTGTGTGGGAGTCTTACGAATTTCCACTTAGCGCGCTTGCAGCAGCAGGCTTAGATACAAGTGCTATCGATGTCATCATGGTTTTCCCTGCGTGGGATACCGGCAATGGCGCGGTTTACCGCATGGCTAACGTAGAAATTTCGCAAGAAGGCGGAGCTAGCTACCCAGAATTAGTCATCTTCGAAGATGGGCAAAACCCTAACTGGCCTATGTGGGACTGCTGTGGCGGCTCTACCCCTACTGAAGAAATGGACAACGAAGAACACGGTCTAACTGCAGAATTTCGAATTGGCGCAGAACCGACTGTAATGGGCTTTATCACGCGCCCAGAATCTGGCGGCGGTGACACCCCATTCGATGCTACAGCACTTACCGACGGTGGCTTATTGCAGTTTGATATGCGCGTAGTGAGTGCGCCTAGTAACGCCGAAGCATCTTGGATATTCAAAATCGAGTCTAATGGCGCATCTACTGCTGTTGAATTGCCACTCTCTGATAGCGTTGAGGGTCAGGAGCCTGTGGAAGGTGAATGGCAAACCTACACATTTACCATTTCAGAATTGCAGGCACGTGGTTTGGACGTGAGTGCTATCGACGTCATTATGGTTTTCCCAGCTTGGGGCACAGGTGAAGGCGCGGTTTATCGCTTAGACAATGTGAAATTTTACCACCCTGAAAGCGGCGAAGATGCGTCAGGTGCGGGCATCACGCTCTTTGCTGATACAGCAGCTGAACAATGGTCAATCTGGGATTGTTGTGGTGGTTCAACGCCAACTGAAGAAGTAGACGACGCGGAACACGGCACAGTAGCAGAATTTCGCATTGGCGCTACACCAACGGTGATGGGTTTCTTAGCTGATGAAACCGTATCATTCGATGCTTCATCACTACTTTCAAATGGCGCGATTAAGTTTGAAATGAAAGTAAGCTCAATGCCTAACGACGCCTCTGCACCTTGGTTGTTCAAAGTAGAGTCCATTAATGTCTCTTCTGCTGTTGAACTTCCAATGTTGGCCAGCTTGGAAGGTGCTGATCCGGTTGAAGGTGAATGGCAAACATACACTTTCCCACTACAAACCCTATATGACGCAGGCTTAGATATCAGCGCTATCAACGTCATCATGATGTTCCCAGCATGGGGGCAAGGCGAAGGTGCAGTTTATCGCATCGACAATGTAGAAATAGCAGCACAGTAACAAAGCAAATGCCGCTTTAGCCTTTAAAGCGGCAGTGACCAATTGATAAGAATTAGTAGGGCAATTATGAAAAACACACCATTTAAAAAGACCCAGCTTGCCACATCAATGGCTTTGTTGATGGGCTCTACCCTAGCTCTTCCCTCTTACGCACAAGAATCAGAAGCGGTAACACCGGCAGAGGGCGAAGTTGAAGTTATTCAAGTAAGCGGTATTCGCGGCAGTATGATCCGCTCTATGGATTTGAAACGCAGCTCAAGCGGCGTAGTAGATGCCATATCCGCTGAAGAACTAGGTAAATTTCCTGATACCAACCTGGCTGAGGCACTTCAACGCATTACAGGTGTAAGTATTAGTCGTTCAAACGGTGAAGGTAGTGAAATTACCGTTCGTGGTTTTGGTCCTGAGTTCAACCTAATTACCCTGAACGGTAGACAAATGCCGGGGACGGGCTTTACCCGTTCCTTCAATTTAGCCAACCTTTCTTCTGAAGGTGTAAACACGCTTGAGCTTCAGAAGACCGCCCGTGCAGAAAATCCCAGCGGGGGACTAGGTGCAACGGTAAACATTATTACCATGAAGCCGTTGGCGCAATCAGGACAAAATGCCACGTTTTCAGTGAAAGGTATTTACGACTCGTCTAACGAAGCGGGTGATGACGTAACCCCTGAAATTGCTGGTGTCTACAGCAACACGTTTGCCGATGACATGTTTGGATTTGGTCTGTCATTCTCTCACCAAGAACGTGACTTTCAGCAGCAAGCGGCAAATATTCAAGGCTGGCAGCTTCAAGAAAACGCTGCACTACCTGACTTAGACCCTGAAAATGTGGTTGATAACCGCACCAATATTACCGACGCTGCGTTCTTCCCTAAAGACATGAACTACAGCATTACTGACGTTCAGCGTGAGCGTTCAAACGCCCAAGTCACTTTCCAATTTCGCCCAGTTGACGATTTTACGGCAACGATAGATTACACTGCAACACGCGCCACTACTGGCACCAACACAGTGGGATGGGGTATTTGGAATAACTTTGGCGCTAATATTAATGCGTACGAATTAGACGAAAATGGTACAGCAGTCTATGCCGATATTAGTGGCGACGACGGCTCGTTTACTGCCAGTCGCGAAACCACGCGAGTTGACGCGCGTTCAATTGGTGTAAACCTAGACTGGGTAGTGTCTGACGATTGGCATTTCCGTCTGGATTACCACGATTCTTACAACGAGATTGATAACGGTTATGACAAAGGTTTGGGTAGCTCTGGCCAAATTATACTGGGCTCAAACCAGCTTGAGTCAAAAGTTTACGACTACAGAGCAGGCGAGATTCCACAAGTTTATGTGAACTGGAACAACGGTACGAATGAAATCTTACCTAGTGAAATTGACTCTAACTTCAGCCAATTCATTTACTCACCAGGTCGCTCTGATATTGAGCAACTGCAGCTTGACGGCACGTGGTATAACTCAGCTTTCGACATACCACTGGTTAAAATTGACTTTGGTTACGCCCGAACAGAACAAGCATTGACGGGTTTTGAAGCGTGGAGCGGACTACGCGGCGGCCCGGGTTTTAGTCCATCTTTCACAGAAATTTTCCCAGACAGCATGTTTATTCGCAATGACACATCAGGCTTCCTAGACGCCTTTGACGGTGGCGGCGCAGGCATGAATCCAGGTTACTATTACACCTATGATTTTGACGAAGCCATTGCCCGTCAACTTGCTTTCATTACTGGTGATGTCGTTGGCGAGAGTAACGCTTACTCTATCGACCCTTACTTCAGCGGAGCACCTTCTGTCAGTAACGTAGAGGAAATTACCGACTCTATTTATGTTCAGTCAGAGTGGGACTTCGAGGTCGGTGATTATTACGTGCAAATAAATGCTGGTGTACGCTACGAAGAAACAGAAGTGCCAAGCTCTGCGGAGGTTCGTGTACCTGTACAGGTAAATTGGGTCGCAGCTTCTGAGTGGATCACGCAGTTTGAAGACGAGCTACAGGTGCAAGACTTTACAGGCGAATATGACATTTTATTACCCATGTTCGACGTAAAAGTAGATGTGACGGATGACATTGTTGCGCGTTTCTCTTGGGGTAAATCAATTACCAGAGCGCCGATTGGCTTGCTACAAGGTGGCTTGGCATTCAGTGGAAGCCCTAAAATTGGCGCGAGAACCGCATCGGCGGGTAACACCAGCTTGCTACCGTTCGAGTCAACTAACTTAGACCTTTCATTTGAGTGGTACTACGACGAGTCGAGCATGCTTGCCGTGGGTTTATTCAGAAAGTCGGTTGAAAACTACATTACAACCACAGGTCAAGATCAGCAGTTCGAAGGTTTACGTGACATCTATCAAGGCCCTCGCTGGAACGAAGCCGTGACCGCATTAACGGCAGCTGGTGAGCAAGCCACCGATAGCGCTATCTATAATTACTTTATTGATAACGGCTATGCTGACGAAAACGGTGTGGTAACCCCTAATGCGGACGACCCGTTAATTACCTGGCGTACCACACAGCCTGGTAATTCCAGCGATTCAAAAACGGTTGAAGGTATTGAGCTAGCTATACAGCACACGTTTGGCGACACCGGTTTTGGTTTCGGCGCCAACGCAACGTTAGTTGACGGTGACGTTGAATACGACCCTTACAACCTGAACGAGCAAGACCCGCTTGTAGGCATCAGTGACTCCGCCAACTTCCAGGTGTTTTATGAGAAAGAAGGCCTTTCTGTAAAAGTGACCTATGCATGGCGCTCAGACTATGTTGTGGGTATTGGCCAAGCACAAGGTTCTTCAGATAACCCAGCAACTCAGTTCGACACCTTTGGTCAAGTTGATGCCAGCATCAACTATGATGTGAATGAGCACCTAACTGTCTTCCTAGAAGGCGTAAACATTAACGACGAAACAGAGCGTGGCTACGGCCGATTCGAAGAGCAATTCTTATTTGCTCGTCAGTACGGACCTCGCTACACGCTTGGCGCTAGATATACTTTCTAAGTTGATAGAGCAATAATACTAAGGGCCTTTTCAGGCCCTTTTTTGTTTTAGCACGCTAGAATTATCAAACATTTCTTCCAATATTTGATAACCTCACTAGACAAGCTCAGGTACGAGTAATAAAAGAAGAAAGCGAGTGAAGTATAAGAAGTGTATTAGCGTACTAGTGCTATTTTTGTTGGGAATAAACAATACCTTCGCATCTGACGATGACAGATATTTCCAAGCGTATTCCCAAATTATAGGCAGTAAACCCGACAGTGAAGAAGAGTTAACGGCATTAGTCTCTGACTCTGATGTCTTATCTGAACAGTCATCTCTTGCATCTGTTTACATTGCTTTACTGCAATCTATGCTTGATCATCCCACGGGATTCGAAGAGTACAAACTTGCCCCGAAAGACCACTTAAAAGATATAAAGCGTTCACACCCAGCGTTGTATTTCAGACACAACATTCTGTCAGCTTATAACCTCGCCATTCAGGAAAAGTGGCGTTTAGCCCATAGCACTATTGACGAAGTAATAGCGTTTGCCAACGACAATGATCCTGAGCTTTACTTTGACGCTATTGCGACTAAATCCATTTTTCTAGCGAGAATGGGACTAATTAGAGCATCCCTAAACTCAGGCGCGAAAGTGTTAGGCGAACTGCCTTCATTAACCGAAAAACGCTTCTTTGGAGACGGTGCAATAGAAAACATGGAGCTTGAGATAGGGCTCAATATGTCTTACTTAGGGGAGAATAAGCGTGCTTTAGAATTGTGTTCTCGTGCAGAGACCTTTTTTTATACTAGGCCTTTGTCTAGCCCCCATCGGTATTACCAAATTGCCCTAGACTGCCAACGAAGAAGCCTCGATAACTTAGGTCGAATAGATGAGGCTTTCGACATGCTCGAAAAATACACCGAATACGCTACATCCATTGAGGACTGGAATACCTACACCTATGGACTAGTTTTAAAAATTGAATATTTCTATGCTCTGGGCAAAGTAAAAGAGGCGCATGAATTAATTGAAAAAACTGAGAGTTTCATATCCTTACTACCGACCTCATACGATACTAACACTTATCAAATTTCTCGGTTCAAAGCACTAGTAGAACAGAGTGAGTTTGAAAGAGCTAACGCGTTGTCAGCTTTAATTATCGACAACTTGAGTGACGAGTACAGCTCACCCGATTTACATTGGGCACAATTCAAATCTATTCAGTCTTCTCTTTTCGAGCAGTTGGGGAACAAAGAGGCTGCCATTTCAGCATTGCGAGACAGTAAGAACTTTTATCAATCTCTTTACTATCAAACTGACGACAGAAAAGAACTGTTTAGCGACTATTATGAAAGTGCGTTAGCTGAGCGAAAACTACAACTCTTAAAACAACAGCACGAATTATCTCAACTGGAACTTGCAAACAGCAACAGAATGAATCTAATTCTTACTGCTGGGGCGCTGACTTTATTTGGACTTTTAGCCCTCATTAGCTATCTATATGCTGTCCAGCGAAGATTGAAAAGAGAACAGGAAACATTAGCGACCGTAGATACGCTCACAGGCGTTCGTAATAGAAGAAGTTTACTCGGCGCAGTGCAGTTAGAGCTAAATGAAGCAAAGTCATATAAAAACGACTTATCTTTGGTGTTAATCGATTTAGATAACTTCAAAGAAATCAATGACAACTATGGCCATGAGTGTGGGGACGATTTACTCAAAGCCTTTTGTGAACACGTTTCCAAGTGCATTAGAAAAACAGATACATTTGGACGTTATGGTGGAGAGGAGTTCATTCTGTGCCTTCCTAAGACGTCGGCTGCCGAGGCTAAAAAAGTTGTTAACTCTATCCTTGATAGTTATCGAAAAGTGCGTATTTCGCCAAATATCAGCGCACAAACCTTTTCCGCTGGCATTGCGCAGTATCAAACAGGGATTGAAACATCGAATCTCATTAAACAGTGTGACGAAGCACTTTATGTCGCTAAAAGGTTTGGTAGGAATAGAGTTTGTATTTTCAGTCAGGATGACTAAGAAAACCAAAGAGTTGAACGCCAATAAGTCGAGCGTACTACAGTATTAGAGTCATCAGACTTTAACACTGTAGTAACTAGTTTTAGCTACGGTCACTCGCGCGTTTCAAGCGACTGTTTTCGCTTATCCAACATTACTCGGTAACGGGCGTTCCGTCCTTATTAAATTTCGCTATTTCGGCGCCAGAAGACTCCCACTCTTCCTTTTCAGCTTTAGTGGCTTTGGGTGAGAACCAACCGACATAGGCGTAAAATATCCCTATTAGGGGCGCCGTCCAACATGCAAAGGCAAGAGGGATGTACAGCAGGTTTTCTAAGTTTGCGCCAGAAATACCCAGGCCAAGAGCAGATATCACAAACGCACCACCGGCATTCCAAGGGATGAGCGGAGACATTAACGTGCCCCCTTCTTCAATGCCACGGGACAGGTTAAGCGTGGAATAACCCATGCCTCTATAAACGGGTGAATACATTCTTCCCGGCAAGGCTACCGACAAGTACGGGTCGCCAGCCACCAGATTAGTAGAAAACGCCGTACCAACCGCTGCTATCTGTGTACCAGCAAAGGTTTTCGCTTTGCTCTTTATTGCATTGATAATGCTTCTTAGGCAGCCTGTCGTTTCTAACGCCCCACCGAAACCAAGCGCAATCAATACCAATGAGATAGTCCACATCATTGACTGAACACCGCCGCGATTAAGCAAACTATCTATTTCAACAATATTCGTTTGGATGGCATATCCGTTATTTGCATAATCGAAAACGGCTTGCAGACTCTGACCTTGCATAAACATGGCGAAAGCTCCTCCCACAACCGCTCCTGCAAATAACGCAGGAAGGGGTGGAATTTTCTTTAAGGCTAACCCCATAACAACAAGCGCTGGCAATAACGCCCACCCCGTAACGGTAAAGTTATCTTCTAATGCACTGGTGATACCTGCAATTTTTGCAAATGAGACGCTCTGAGCATCGATAACGAAGAAGCCGACGCCAAGGTAAATCAGAAATGCGAGCACCATGGCAGGGATTGTCGTTGCCATCATATTCTTGATATGTGAAAACACATCGGTACCTGTAACCGCTGGAGCAAGGTTTGTGGTATCCGACAGCGGCGATACCTTGTCTCCGAAAAAGGCGCCTGAAACTACTGCTCCCGCCGTCCAGTACATGGGGATATCGAATCCTTCACCGATACCCATTAATGCTAAACCAACGGTGCCTACGCTGCCCCAACTTGTGCCTAAAGAAACTGAAACGACTGCACAGATAACCATACCCGCGGCCAGAAAAATTTGGGGAGACAGGGTCTTTAACCCGTAGTAAATAATGGTGGGTACCGTACCGCTGGCTATCCAAATACCTATGATCATCCCTACAACAATAAGTACACTTACCGACGGCAACGCAACATGGATAACTTTAAAGATTCCTGCCCGCACTTCTTCCCACGTTAGACCAAGATAAGTACCAACAAAACTTGTTAATGCTATGCCAATGGCAAGCGGTATATGAGGCTCAAACACGCCGAAGTAAAATATCTGGGTGCCGAGGATTAAAAGCGTCAATACAACAGGTGTTAACGCAAGCAAGAGACTTGGTGTTGCACGCTGTTCATCTGTCATTTTACTACCCTGTAATTTTCCCGAATGACAAGAATGAATGCAGGACGGAAACACGTCTTATCTACTTTCATCTCACCAACGATTGTTGTTTATATTACAGGTTGGCTACGGGATGAACTGCATAATAGATCGATAAACGGAAGGCTCAAGGTCGGTGCAAACAAAAAAAAGCCGCCAGTTTTTGAGGTTGGCGGCGTTGTTTTTTCTAGTAGCGTTGAGAGCTACTTACTGTTTAGTTTTGGCAACTTATACTCGCCGATTTGTCAGCCTCAGGGGTAAACTGAATATCTGCCACACTCAAGCTAGCCTTCCCTGAACTTCCCAGCTCAAACGGCACAACAAGGCCGGTAAAATCGATACCTTCATTAACAAAGCACTGTAGGTCAATACTTATGTTTGTCCATGTGTCAGCTGGCATTGCCTTTAGCTGCTCGCTAATATCAATTTGAGTTGAACAGCTGCCCGCTGCGTCTCCCTCGCCTTCACAGTTCATGCCTACCGTTACAGGTGCATTTATGTCTGAGTGACGACTAACGTTAAAGCTTAGGGCACCATGCGTAAGTAATTGCGCACTTAAATCTTCACGGAAAAAGCTCTTGCTTGCAAAACGCATAGCGGCGAACTCAGTGCCATCGAAAGTGATTTTACGCGCATCTTCCTGCACTTCCTTATCAACCGTACGATAAGTAATAGCTCCAACAGTATGCGTGCTAGCGTTTACTGCCAGAGAATCATCACCAGAGTAAAGCCATAATACCCAAGGTGCCTCAACCGAGCCCTTTAGAATTTCCATCGGCTTGTTGCTGTCAGTACTGACTCTAATTTCAGTATTTAGCGTATCGCTTAGAACGTTGTCATCGCTGTACGTTAAGCCGAAGCCATAAGGCAGCAAAGGTTCATAGGTTTCATCGCCCTTGTTAACGATCTGCTGAGGCTCTGACGGCCACGAGAAAGACAGCTTGCCTTTAAAGTCCTGCTCACCAAACAAAACGTCTGCCACCGCTGCACCTTCAGAGCCAGGAAGCCAAGCTGCAACAAATGCATCAGATGCATTTAGCTCTGCGTTAACCCACATCGGACGGCCGCTGATAAACACCGACACCACGGGAATTCCCTGAGATTTCAAGTTTTCGAGCAACGCTAGATCCGTCTTGCTACCGTGTTGATAAATTAAGGTTTCTCTATCGCCATGACCTTCTGCATAAGGCTCTTCACCGAACACCACTATGGCGACATCAGGTTTAGTTTCAAAGCTACCGTCAACCGATAGCTGTACGTTACCACCTGCATTTTCTACATGTGCTTTAATACCGTCATAAATAGAGCTGCCGCCAGGGAAGTCATCGTTGGTATTATTTGTGCCTTGCCACGTAATACTCCAACCACCTGATTGCTTGCCGATGTTATCCGCACCATCGCCCGCTACCAATATGCGTTTGCTTGCAGAAATCGGGAGGGTTTTATTTTTATTTTTCAGCAGTACCAGAGACTCGCGCACCGCTTGCGCCGCCACTTCTCTATGCTCTGCCTTACCAATAAGCGAACGGTCGCCAGATAACGGGCGGTTTGCCGGGCTTGGCTTTTCGAAAAGTCCAGCGCGTACTTTCACTCGAAGAATTCGGCGTACCGCATCATCAATACGCGACATAGGAATGATGCCATCGTTTACTTGAGCAAGAGTGTTGTCATACAGCACCTTCCAATCGTTTGGCACCATAAAAATATCCAAGCCTGCATTGATGGCCTGTGCACAATCTTCGTTGTTGCAACCTTTAACTTGCCCATGACCGTTCCAGTCACCGACTACAAACCCGTCAAAGCCCATTTGCTCTTTAAGTACGTCGGTTAGTAAGTATTTATGACCGTGAAGCTTCTCGCCATTCCAGCTATTGAACGACGCCATAACAGACTGCGCGCCCGCCGTTAATCCGCCCACATAGCCTTGGGCGTGAATATCAAATAACGCTTGTTCGCTGGCAACATTGTCACCTTGGTCATCACCGCCAACCGTACCGCCGTCACCTACAAAGTGCTTTACCGTACTAATTACACGCTGGTCGCTTAAGAAGTCTTTGTCAGCTGCCCCTTGAAGACCTTTAACCACAGAAGCAGCATACTCTCTAACAATGGCTGGGTCTTCAGAATAGCTCTCGTAGGTTCTGCCCCAGCGATCGTCACGTACCACAGCAACGGTAGGCGCAAATACCCAATCGATACCTGTCGCCATGACCTCTTTAGCTGTAATGTGCGCAATCTTCTCCACCAGTTCAGGGTTATTCGCCGCGCCTAATCCAATGTTGTGAGGAAACAAGGTTGCGCCTATAACATTGTTATGACCGTGAACAGCGTCTGTCCCCCACATTGTAGGAATTGTCGAGCCGTCCAAACTGTCATCGATGGAAGCCTGATAAAGCTTTTCTGCAAGTGCTACCCAGTCTTCTGGTGTGGCGTGCTTGTCGTTATTAGGGAATGCACCACCGCCGTTAAGATAAGAACCAAATCCATATTTGCGCATATCTTCTACCGTGATATTGCGAATTTCAGGCTGGATCATCTGCGCAATTTTTTGCTCGATAGTCATGGTAGACAGAATTTCTTCTACCTTAGTTTCGACAGTAGCGTTTGTTTTAACTTCAATATCTAGTTTAGGCCATACCTCGCCCGCTTTGTTTGGCTGTGGCTCAACGTCATCGACTGAAGACGTATTTTTTTCAGCTGAACATGCACTAACTAAAACGCCAACCAATGCACCGGTAACAACTTTCGCGATTATACTTTTTCGCATTATTTATCCTCGTTACTTTTCAGTGGTATTAATGTGAGATACGCGACTTCCTACAAGCCCATAGTAGGCAATGTAAAGGTAGCAAGAAGCGGGTAGTAAAAATGACAGCGTAACGCCGACGGTGTCTGCAAGCATGCCTTGAAGCAGTGGAATAATGGCACCGCCAACTATGGCTAAACAAAGAATGCCTGAACCTTGTGGGGTGTCTTTTCCTAGCTGGTGAAGTGCAAGACTAAAAATGGTAGGGAACATGATTGAGTTAAACAAACCTACTCCCAAAATGCTCCACAGCGCTATGTCTCCTGTGCTTGAAAGTGATAGCAAAATAAGCGCAATAGCCACACAAGCGTTGAACGCCAGCACGTAGCCACCCGAGATTTTTTGCATGACCATAGCACCGATAAAGCGCCCTACCATCGCGCCTCCCCAGTAGTAAGCAAGCAGCTTGGCCGCCCCTGCCTCACTTAATCCGCCAACCGCCGGACTCGCTAGATAATTCACTAGCATGCTGCCAATAGCCACTTCCGCGCCGACATACATAAAAATGCCGACAGCGCCTAAAACAAGGTGCTTGTGATGCCATGCACCTCCTTTAAATACTCCAGTGCTTGTGCTGGTGTGATTTAGCTTCGGCAGCTTTAAATACATGAAAATAAGAGCCAGAAGAAGCAGTGATGCAGCAAGAATTAAGTAAGGCACTTGCACGTCTGAAGCGCTTGGCGTACCGCCTCCGTGCTCTCCTGTAGCGCCGTAGATAAGATAAGAACCGAAGAATGGAGCCACGGTTGTACCAAAAGCGTTAAATGCTTGGGTCATGGTGAGTCGTGACGAGGCAGTTTTAGGGTCGCCGAGTGCCGTTACATAAGGGTTGGCAGACACCTGAAGTACGGTTATACCAGACGCTAATACAAAAAGAGCTAACAGAAAAATACCGTATATTTGACTTGATGCAGCGGGGAAGAACAGCAAGCACCCCACGCAGGCTATAGCGAGCCCAAGTACAATACCTTTCTGGTAACCAATGCGCGACACCACCATGCCTGCAGGCAGTGACACAATGAAATAGGCACTAAAAAAGCAAAACTGAATCAGCATTGCTTGTGTGAAGCTAAGGTTGAATGCACCTTTTAAGTAAGGAATAAGGATGTCATTCAAACAGGTAATAAAACCCCACATGAAGAACAGCGTGGTGAGTGAGATAAGCGCAAAACGGTATCCACCGTTTGCCTCTGCCTCTTGGGCGCTTGAAATATTAGGCTGCACTGGTGTGTCCACGAATAACCTCTGTTGCTATTTTTCTATTTAATGATAAATTTACATTTGAAAGCGCTTACATATAACTTTAAATAATTTTGTAAGCGCTTACATTGAAGAGATGATTACACGAAGCGTAATCGAATTCAATGTAAATATGATGTTATTTGCCCTGTCTAGTGCAGGGTTAATATGAAAAAATTGTTATAGTCAGGACATACCCACGATGCAAGAAATTAACCTTCCATCCAATTCAATGATGTTGTCGAAAGACTTTTTGTTTGGTGTGGCTACATCAAGTTTCCAAATAGAGGGAGACAGAAAAGGAAGATTAGATTGTATTTGGGACACGTTCTGCGAAAAGAAAAATGCCATTACTGATGCCACTAACGGTGACATTGCCTGTAACCACATAGATTTGTGGAAACAAGATGTAGAGCTAATTGATTCTCTTGGTGTTGATGCTTATAGACTGTCTATCTCGTGGCCACGAGTGATGAAACAGGACGGTAGCGTAAACGAAGTGGGCATGCGCTTTTACGTAAACTTAGTCAATGAAGTTATCAAGCGCGGCATGAAAGTGTTCGTGACGCTTTATCACTGGGATTTACCGCAACACCTTGAAGACAACGGTGGCTGGCTTAATCGCAATACAGCCTATGCATTCGAAAAATATGCTGAAGCCGTAGCAAACGCGTTGGGCGAAAAAGTCCACTCCTACGCGACATTAAATGAGCCATTTTGTTCAGCCTATTTGGGTTATGAGGCAGGCATTCATGCACCTGGAAAGACAGGCATGGCAAATGGTCGAAAGGCAGCGCATCACTTATTGCTTGCTCACGGTTTAGCGTTGAAGGTGCTTAACCGAGTTTGCCCAAAAAGCCAAAACGGTATCGTACTTAACTTTAGCAATTGCCATACAAAAAGTGATTCACCCGAAGACATACACGCCGCCAAACTCGCCGATGATTACCACAATCAATGGTATCTAAAGCCTATTATTGAAGGCAAATATCCAGACATTATCGATAAGCTCGCTCCCGACGTTAAGCCAGACATTGCGGAAGGTGATATGGCTATTATTTGCCAACCAATCGATTACTTAGGCATTAATTATTACACCCGCACTGTGTATCAAAGTGATGGCAATGGTTGGTTTGAAATTGTGCCTCCAGCCACAACCGAATTAACCGCAATGGGCTGGGAAATCACTCCTGATGCCTTTACCGAGCTGCTTGTTGATTTGCACCAACGCTACGACTTACCGCCTATCTATATCACTGAAAACGGAGCAGCAATGGATGATGAGCTCATAGATGGGGAAGTGTTGGACAATGGGCGTACCGCCTACTTCCACACCCATTTAAATGCGGTAAATGAAGCAATAGAAAAAGGCGTAGACATACGCGGATATTTTGCATGGAGCCTAATGGACAACTTTGAGTGGGCACTGGGCTATTCAAAGCGTTTCGGCATAGTTTATGTCGACTACGCAACCCAAAAACGTACGCCAAAACAAAGCGCTTTGGCTTATTCAAAACTGGTTAAGAGCCGGATAAATGGGTACATTAGCGGTATCAAATAAGGACAAGTACCAAACCGTATGGCAACAATTTACCAAGTATCAGAGGCCGCAGGTGTTTCGTTAGCTACCGTTTCTCGCGTTATGAATGGCAACGCGAAGGTAAGCGAGCGCACCCGCAAAAAAGTAGAGGATGCTATGGCATCGTTGGGATATCAACCCAATGCCATCGCTCAATCTCTTGCGTCAAACCGCACTAACAGCGTCGGTTTGCTCGTATCAGAACTGCACGGCTCTTACTTTGGCGACTTGATGAGTACGGTAGAACATGTACTTAAACAAAACGGTAAGCACGTTATTATTACCGCCGGTCATGTGGATGAAAAGCGCGAGCACGAAGCTATTGAGTTTCTAAAAAGCCGCCGTTGCGATGCCTTGATTCTTCACGCTGAAGCCGTCTCCGATGACTACTTAAAAACACTAGTAGACAGTAAGATCCCCGTTGTTGTGATAAACCGAAAAGTGGACGCTCTCGACGAGAACTGCTTTGTTGTGGACAACGAAAGAGGCGGCTACATGGCAACGAAAGCTGCTATTGATGCAGGCCACAAAAAGATTGCGTACATTAGCGGGCCGCTATTTAAAAAGGATGCGAGCGATCGTCTGGCAGGTCACAAAAGAGCCCTTCAAGAAGCAGGGGTTACCTTTAGTGAAAACAGTGTCTTTGAAGGTGACTTCCACGAGTCATCAGGCCAAGAAGGCATGCAGCATCTTCAGAAAACATTCTCTGACTTTACCGCATTGGTATGCGCGAACGACGAAATGGCCTCTGGTGCAATGACCGCCGCAAGAGAAGCGGGATTTGATATACCGTCCCAGCTTTCTATCATTGGCTTCGATAACGTACTGTTTTCGCGCTACCTTTATCCGAAACTCACTACAATTAATAACCCTATTCACGCTATGGGAGAAATGGCTGCTTATTGGGTGCTACAACATGTTTATGACATAAAAAGCCCTATTCCTATTGAGCACTTATTTGAACCCGAAGTAGTAAATAGGGACACATTAGGCAAACTATAAAATGAATAAAGCCCTGTCTCCGTCGCTGTATTACACACTCATTGTCTCTCTTGGAGGGTTTATTTTTGGCTTCGATGCCAGTGTAATAGCAGGAGCCAATGGCTTTATCGATGCCGAATTTAACCTAAGCGATTGGCAGCAAGGCTTCGTCGTAAGCTCACCGACACTAGGCGCGCTAATAGCCATGCTATTTGCCGGCGGCGTTAGCGACGCTATTGGCAGGCGCAAAGCACTCATTCTTGTCGCTTTCCTTTACCTGCTTTCTTCTGTCGGCTCAGCCTTAGCCCCTAATTTCGAACTATTAGTGCTTTCTCGCTTTATTGGCGGCATTGCGTTTTGTTCGCTGATCATTGCCCCGCTGTATATTTCGGAAATAAGCGCCCCAGAAAACCGAGGCAAAATGGTGTCGGTGAACCAGCTAAACATTGTATTTGGCTTCGCCCTATCCTATTTCACCAACTATTACCTGTTGCAGCTCAGCAATAGCGGTGCAGGTTGGGTTACTGAATGGAGTATAGATACGCATTTGTGGCGCTACATGCTGGGCTTGGAGGTTATCCCCGCAGCACTATGGTTTGGTTTACTGTTTACTATTCCGCGTAGCCCCAGGTGGCTGGTACTAAAAGGCCAACACGAGGAAGCCGAACAGGTTATAAACCGCTTATTCGACAAAGCCCAAGCCAGCGCTCTTGTTGAAGATATAGCGTCTTCACTTAAAGAAAAGTCGTGGCCTTTTCGTGAACGCCTAGGCTTTCTAAAGGCGAAGGCCATGCGATTTCCGTTAATGGTGGGCATTATTATTGCCATTGCTCAGCAAATTACCGGCATTAACGTTATCTTTTTTTACGCGCCCACGATTTTTGAACAAAGCGGTGTAGGTACCAATGCGGCATTTATGCAGGCTGTATGGATTGGCTTGGTTAACGTAGCATTTACCGTGGTTGCTATGCTAACTATTGATAAATGGGGAAGAAAACCGCTGCTGCTGATTGGCTTAACTGGCGTAGTGATCAGCATGTCTATTTGTACCTATGGCTTTAAACAGGCGACATATCAAGTACAGCAAACGGCCATAAACGAAATACAGCAAGATGCGCCGAGTGTGGCAATAAAGCTAACTCCACTAACCAACGATATTTACTATTCAGACGTTGAGTTTAAGCGCACGCTAAAGACCACACTTACCAGCGACGAATACGATGCGTATCAGCAACCATTGCTAACTAGCAGTATTAATATGAATGCACCTTTAGTGTTGTTTGGCATTATTGCGTTTGTTGCTTCGTTCGCGATGTCTCTTGGCCCAGTGATGTGGGCAATGCTTGCTGAAATTTTTCCGAATCAAACCCGCGCTTTGGCTATTTCATTAGTTGGCATGGTGAATTCACTCACCAGTTTTCTAGTTCAAGTTGTTTTCCCTTGGGAGTTGGCCAACTTGGGAGCCGCGGCCACGTTTGCAATTTACGGCGTGTTTGCCTTAGTCAGCCTGATCTTAGTTGCTAAGTTCTTCCCAGAAACAAAGGGAAGAACGTTGGAAGAAATCACGGAAGAATTTGAGCGATCCGCTTAGCTGAGGTCAATCCTGTATATTAAGGCAACCTGATAGCATGCTGACCTGCACAAAGGTTATTCATTCTCGCCTCTTCTAATAGTAGTGTTGATGATACATTTAACGCGCTTGGCGTAACGTGAGAAGCAACTAGGATGAGATGGTTGGCAGCGTAGCGATTTAATACCTCACACACTTTATGCTGAGTAGTCACATCCAAGCCCTCGAAGGGTTCATCAACAAGCAACACTTTTGCGTGAGATAAAATAGCGCGCGCTAAGGCTAGTCGCTTACGCTCTCCCCCAGAGAGCGTCCTACCCGCCTTGCCAACCCACATAGACAACGGCAACAGTGCCTCTAGCCCTAATTGAGCTAACAGGTTAGTCATGTCATCAAGGGGAATACCCATTCCGGCAGGGTCTAAATTTGAAGAGACACTGCCAGAAAGCACTATTGGCTCTTGTTCCACATAGCGCCAGTTTTTAATTAAGCCATCGGCTATACGCATGCCATCCACTTCTTTAAGTCCAGTAGAAGGCACAACCCCCGCAATTGACTGAAGCAAAGATGACTTACCACAGCCTGACGGCCCGGATATACATACGATGCCAGTGGCTGGGAATGTAGCATTGACCAAAGGTAAGCGTCTATTTTTGGCAGTATAGCCAGATAACGTAAGTGAATGGTGCAGTTCGGTGCGTTCAAGTACTTTAATGGGTGAGGTTTTGAGCTTCTTAAGGGCTTTCGCGCTTTGTTTGTGCTGTGCAAACTTGGTAATGCTGTGAAAAGCTGCACCAGCCCAATCAGGCGCAGCCATCAATATCATGGGCACAACAATAGCAATAGGCATATACGAAAAGTCAGATATTGGACTAACTGCGCCCGACATAACTAACACTACCGCAAAAAATGCCGCGCCTTGAAACCACCAGCTCGCGCGTAAAGCTTTGTCTTTCTGCGTAGTTTGTTGTCGCCACACCCTGTCAGCACTCGGCATGCTATTGATCGCATGCCCACCCTCTTCCTTTGGCATGTTGTTCATTGCTTTATTTAAGTGCCATATAGCGCTGCAGTTAAGAAAGTCGGCTGACTCATGGCGAAACACTTTATTTTCCTTTGTCGCTTTTTTCGCAACGTTTAAACCACTAAAGCCTTGCAGCACAACGATGAAGAGCCAAATAACAAAAAGTGTAAGTAAAAACGAGGTGCCGGGAAGGTCAAACCATACTGCAACAATGCAAAGGTTAGTGAATATAAATGTGATGTTAGAAAGCGGAGCTATCCAAGCAATCCACCGACTGGCAAGCGTTTCGGTATGCTGGGCTAATGCTTCTGTTGTGAATGCTTTGTCGGTAATTTTACTGTTTTCAAGTTGACTGAATACAAGCAAGCGCCCCTCTGCGATACGGGTAAGCAAATCGTTATGACCCACCCACATACTGGCATATCCCGAAGCAATGCGAAGTAGTGCTAGCGCGCGAATAACCACCGCGGGAATAACGTAATTAAAACCTACAGGTGCAATAGCGCTGATAGCGATAAACCACGAAGAAATAACAAGAATGGTTATTCCTGCCACACCGTGTAAAAGAGCAAGCAGTACCGTGAGATAAGCCGGTTTACTTTTCATCAAGGCCACACTCCTTTTGATTGGCATTCGCCTTAAAGCTCGTTGCCGTCACACTGCTACAGCCTTGTAGGTGCTCGTCTTGTAATGCGCCTATTTTGCTTTTAAGCCCTGCCTCTGATTTTGACTTTGAGTTGAAAATGGCGTCTTGTTCGGGCGTGCTTCGCGATACCGTCCAAAAGCGGTTAAACCAGTTTGCAGGGAGTGCTTTGTGAGAAGCCCAAATCAGTGTTTTGTCTCTACCCAAACGTTCAATTAACTGTGCCAATCTTGCATGCTGGGAATCTGGCAAATGGGCCGTGGGTTCATCGAGCAACCATATATTGTCTTTGCGCAACAGCGCTCTCGCAAGCGACAGCCTTTGCGCTTCTCCACCTGAAAGCAGTGGATAATCCGTCATTACCGTATCAAGCCCCAAAGGCAATAACGACAGCCACAAGTCAAGTTCTACTGCTTCTAGCGCTTTCATAAGCGCGTCGTCTGTAAAGCTGTCGTTTAAACACAAATTTTCACGCACGGTACCTGCCGTGATCACGGGGTGCTGGGTTATCCAAATTACCGGTTCACTGAATGTATGTGTGCTAGGTCTTTGACCGCCTAAGGCTTCTAATAATAGTGTTTTACCTGAACCAGAGCGCCCGCTAATGAGTATTTTATCGCCCTTTGATACTTCTAGAGATTCAGCGTGCAAAAGCACAGACGGCTCATCAACATCCGTTGTAGCGTTGGAGCTTTGCGAGTGAGTTTGCCCGGTATTAATGTCGTAGACCTTAAGATTGTTAGCCGTTAGCAATACACCGGGTTCTGAAAAATGATAGTGGGATGTGACAGAGTTAACCGGATTCACTGCACTACTATCAAGATATTGCGTGAAGCACGAGAATAACGGCGCGAGTTCAGCTTTGGCTGCTTCTGCTTGCGCCTTCTGATGGTATACCTGCCCCAACTTTTTCATTTCACTTAGCAGCAAAGGTACGGTCAGCAATATCCATAAGCCTTGCTGGAGCGTTATTTCTGGCCCAATACTCAATTCACCTAACAGTGAAAAACCAATAAATACTGCCGTAAGTGCAACCGCGAGTGTTGCGAAGAAGTCGAGCACGCTGTTGGACAAAAAGGCTACGCTCACTACTTTCATAGTACGCGCATTCAAGTTTTTACTGGCATCTTTAAGCAGGGCTGTTTGTTTTTGATGCGCCTGAAAATTTGCCAGCATCGGCAGCGCGGCTAACCTATCAGTAAATAAACTTCCCAAACGTTCAAGGGCGATAAAGTGCTTTCGATGTAGGGCTGCGGCTCCCTTGCCCACAATGATCATAAAAAGCGGCACTACCGGCAATGTTAGTAATAGGCCAATCCCTATAACGGGGTTCACATAAAAGATAACGGCTAAAGCAAACAAGGGGACAACAACTGCAATCATTTGCTGCACTCGATATTCAAGTGCCCAGTCAGCAAAAGCCTGTAAGTGCTGTAGCCACAACGTTTGCCAATAGTAAACTGAGTGCTGTCGAATAAGCGCATGTTGACGCTCAATGAATACGTGTTGTAGGTGCTGTTCGAGCTTGTTTAACACCTGCATTTTTGCACTACTAGATAAGGCATTGAATGCGCCTTGTAGCAGCCAGCTAAGCCCCAGAGAAACGGCAAGTCCTGTGACATCACTCGCTGTTGCAGGAGACTGGTTTACTACCCAGTCATGAGCAATATGAGAAAAATAATAGAACCCAATAATCAAAGAAAAAAGCGACAAACACTTAACCACTACTTGCGCCATAAGCGAAGTGCGCAAGCCAAGCGACTGCGCCTTATCTATCTTATTGGACCACGCGTTCAGCGTTTGCCGGTTGGGAACTTTTTCTTTGATCACTGTGGTTTTGACTCATCTTTTTCGTTACTTAGTAACGAGAGCAAATCTCGCATTTCTTTTTCATTCTTTTCCAAGTGGTGGTGGGCTGGCTGCAAGAACCCTCAGCGGCAGGGACGCTGCTGAAGAGCCCCCCAAGGACGGGCTTACGGCGTGTTCTTGCGGCCAGCCTACCTCCGCTTCTACTCTTGGTCTTCGGGTCTATCCATATTTTCCGTCGACTCCAACCACATGGCGTTAATAATGCCAAAAGAGCACGCCAGTAAAACTCCTAAAATCCAAGCGAAATACCACATAACGTTCTCCTTAATAAATGGTGTGAGACTGGTCAAGGTCTTCATTTTTAATACGCCCGCGCATTACGTAAAAGCTATAAGCCGTGTAGCTAAGTACAATAGGCACAAAGATACAGGCAACGATAAACATTACGTTTAGCGTCATATGGCTAGACGTAGCGTCCCATACGGTTAAGCTCGCCTCTGGCATAGTGATGCTTGGCATTAAGAATGGGAACATAGAAAAGCCAGCCGTTAAAATAACGCCTGCTATAAATAGCGCACTCGATACAAACGCCATGCCTGCATTACCTTTCTTAGAGAAAAGCGCACAGGCCAGACCCGCAATAATACCCAGCACAGGTGCTGCCATCATAAGGGGGTATTTGCTGTAGTTGCTCATCCAAGCTCCAGCTTCAATGGCAACCTCTTTCTTAAGTGGATTTGACGTTGCAATAGTGTCGACTGCCGAGGTAATCACGAAGCCATCTAATCCAAATGCTACCCAAAGACCTGCAAGTACAAATAGCGTGACACCAGCCAGGCTTAACACAACCGATACTGCACGTGCGCGAACTTCAATAAAGCCATCGGTTTTCATTTGTAGCCAGGTTGCACCGTGATTCAGCAACATAGCCACAGATAGCAGTCCTGCCACCAGCGCAAACGGTGTTAAAAGGCCAAAGAACGAGCCTGTGTAAGTTGATTTAAGCGTGCTGTCCATTTCAAACGGTACGCCCAACAGCAGGTTACCAAACGCCACACCAAAGATAAGGGCTGGGATAATACCGCCAGCAAATAACGCCCAATCCCACGCTTTACGCCACTGCGGGTTAGGTAATTTACTGCGGTAATCAAAGCCTATCGGGCGCATCCAAAGGGCAATTAAGGTAAGGGCCAGCGCGAGGTAAAACCCAGAAAACGCAGTGGCGTAAATCATCGGCCACGCGGCGAAAATAGCGCCACCTGCGGTGATAAACCAAACTTGGTTGCCATCCCAATGCGGTCCTACCGTGTTTATCATTACGCGACGTTCTTTGTCATTTTTACCAATAAGCGTGAGCAGAGCTCCAACGCCCAAATCGAAGCCATCAGTAACCGCGAAGCCAATTAGCAGAACGCCAACCAAGCACCACCAAATGACTCTTAGTAATTCATAATCAATCATGCTTTTGCTCCTTGCTCATCAAGGTCAATAAGATCAAATTCAGTGTCAGGCTGCTTATCTGCAGGGGGAATCGGCCCTTTTTTGGCAAACTTCTTCATTAAGTAAAAACCAATAATGAACATGCCGGTGTAGAAAGCACTGTAGGCTACAAGGGTTATTACCACGTCGCTTACGGCGAGATTAGATACCGACGTATGCACCGGAAGCACCTCTGCAATTGACCATGGCTGGCGACCATATTCAGCGACAAACCAGCCAGCCTCACAGGCAATCCAAGGAAGCGGCAAACCGTAGAGCGCGCTTTTTAATAACCAGCGTGGCTTAGTAATCTTGTGTTTAGTGCTGTAGTAAAAGGCGCACACAAATAGCGCAAGCATAATAAAGCCAGCCACAACCATAAGGCGGAAACTCCAAAACAATGGGGCAACCGGCGGAATGCTGTAATCTACTGCCTGTTGAAGCGCGGCATCAGAAGGATTTGAAACGTTTTCAGTGAAAGGCTCTAGCAACATAGCGTAGCCCAAACTGTCTTTATTTTGGTCGAAGGCAGTACGTTGCTCAGCTGTCGCGGTGCCGTTTCTTACATCTTCAAGTACTTCATAGGCTTTAATTCCGCTTAGAATACGCTCGCGATTCTCTTCTTTAAGATCCTTAATACCTTTTACTTCTTCGGTTAACGAACGGGTAGCAATAATGCCCATTGCCCAAGGAATTTGAAGGGCGTACTCGGTTTCCTGCTTTTCGTCGTTTGGAATACCAAACACAGTAAACGGCGCAGGTGCAGGATGGGTTTCGTACTCAGCTTCAACTGCTGCCAGCTTCACTTTTTGTACATCACCAAGCTCATAACCACTTTCATCACCTAACACGATCACAGAAAGCGTTGAGGCTAGGCCGAAGCTAGCAGCTATGGCGAACGAACGGCGCGCAAAGGCGATATGCTTATGATTAAGCAGGTAGTAACTTGAAATTGCCAACACAAACATTGCGCCGGTCACGTAACCTGCTGATACAGTGTGAACAAATTTGACCTGTGCTACGGGGTTAAAAATAACCTCAGCAAAGCTGGTCATTTCCATACGCATGGCTTCAAAATTAAATTCAGCGCCTACCGGGTATTGCATCCAGCCGTTAGCAATCAAGATCCACAGTGCAGAGAAGTTTGAACCAATGGCCACCAGCCAAGTCGCCATCAAATGCTTCACCTTTGACATTTTGTCCCAGCCAAAGAAGAACAAACCCACGAAGGTAGATTCCAGGAAAAAGGCCATTAGGCCTTCGATGGCAAGTGGCGCACCGAAGATATCGCCTACATAGTGAGAATAGTAAGACCAATTCATTCCGAACTGGAATTCCATGGTTAAGCCTGTGGCTACACCAATGGCAAAGTTAATTCCAAACAGCTTTCCCCAGAATTGGGTCATCTGCTTATAAATTTCTTTACCCGTCATTACGTATACCGATTCCATAATGGCAAGTAAGAAACTAAGCCCCAAAGTTAAGGGTACAAATATAAAGTGGAACATTGCAGTTAATGCAAATTGCCACCGCGATAGTTCTATTAACGTATCGCTCATGGGTTATCTCCCTTGTATTTCGTGTGCGCGTTAAACGCTTAGCAGAAAAGTGGTTTAAAATTCAGTGATGAACACGTGAATATGCCGCATGGCAAGAGCACGGTTTATGCCATACATCAGTAATTTGGCTGCTTAAGCGCAATTACCGATAAACGGCGGTATTTTCGTACTGTGCAGATAAATTATTCCACGACCGAGCGTGTGGCTTATTGATCCAACGCAACAATTCATGGCGATGCATTCGCCATATTTGTCATTTAGGTGACAAATATGGCACAAGAGAAAGGTCACGTAGGTGAACATTGAGAGGTAGAGAATAGGGCGCGTTAGGGTGTATATGTGATTGTGAATGCACCCCGTAAATCACCCAATTCAAACCCTGTAGCTTGATCATTGGGATAGTGCTTTAGAATGGATTGTTTTACTGAAGGTGCCACATTGGCTCCGTGGCATGCCATGCACACCTGACCTTGTTCAATCGCCATCATGTACCTAAACTCACCGCTTTCGCTATCGTATTGATAAGTTTCAATAGGTCTTTTAGGGGCCAAATTGTCTTGCTTAGATTTGGTCAGTAATTGTGAAAACCACGCTAACTGCTCACGCTCCCATTGATCTGCCGCATTGTTTGGGTTCCTTACTTTCAGCGCGGTACGCCCAACCTCCCAGCCGTTTTGACTAAGCGCCAGAGCAATAGGAGCCGCTGCAATCTGGCATTCGTTAACGCCAGCCTCTAGCCCTCCTGATTGAATTGCTTGCTGTAGTCGTGACTTTAGCGCGCCTCCCAGTGCTTTCGCGTGTAATCGCGCTTCTTTGACTTTTTCCTGTACACTGTTTTCGCTTTTTTTCTCATTGGCAGTCACTGTATCTGCCAATGAATGAGCACTACTTGCCAATAAGCTTATCGCCACCAGCATTACGCTATTTTTCATTATAAAACTCTCTTTGGAATTGAATGAGTTGCTACCGAAGTATTGCCGTTTGTCTCAAACAGTGAACAAGCTCTATGCCAATATGATAAATTGCCACAATTAAATTAGAACAACCTAATATTCAGCTACCCATGAATATATCCATAGTACAAGCAATGATAGATGCGATAGATAAACCCGCAATCTTCATTAACCCAAGCTACGTTATTGAAGCTGTCAACCAGCCCTACAGAGACACCTACCCTGTGGATATAAAGCTTGGCTTTAGTACCTGCTATCAAGTCTCTCACCGCAACAGCAAACCTTGCGATAAGTGCGGCGAGCATTGCCCCATGCAAGAGAGTAAAGCCACAGGACGAGCGGCTAGCGTAGTACACGTTCATACCACCAGTGAGGGTCAAAGCTACTGCGACATCCTCATGCGCCCGATCTTCGACGGTAGCGGAGAATTATTAGGTTTCTTGGAAATACTCGATAAGCTTTCGTTTGCCTCAAACCGACCTTCAGCAGGAAAGATGGTCGGCGAATCAGAGGTATTTAAAGCAATGCTAAACAAAATAAATCGCGCCGCTAACTCAGATATTTCAGTACTACTGTTTGGCGAAACCGGCACGGGTAAAGAGCTGGTGTCCCAAGCACTTCACTCGAGTAGTCACCGTGCTGGCAAACCATTTGTTGTCATCGAGTGTACCGGCATGTCTGACACGCTGCTTGAAAGCGAACTATTCGGTTATGAAAAAGGGGCATTTACAGGCGCAACCACAAATAAGAAAGGGCTCGTAGAAGCAGCGGAAGGCGGCACATTGTTTTTTGATGAAGTCGGCGATATCCCACTTTCCACACAAGTAAAGCTTCTGCGGCTGTTCGAGTCTCAAACTTATCGACCTGTAGGAAGCACAGTGTCTAAAAAGGCTGATTTTCGTTTGGTGTGTGCATCACACAAAAATTTAAAGCACATGGTGGAAACGGGCGAATTCAGACAAGACCTCTACTACCGCATTGCCGGTTTTCCTATCAACCTCCCTTCTTTAAAACAAAGAAGACCAGATATAGCACTGATAGCCGCTCACTTTTTGGCAATGTCTAAAGAGAAAAAACGGTTTCATAAAAACGCGCTAGAAAAACTAACCAACTACCCGTTCCCAGGCAATATTCGCGAACTCAAAAACATTGTAGACCAAGCTATTTTACTGGCTGATGAAACCGTTATTTACGATACAGACTTACCCGAGCTCGATAACATAAGCTCTGATGCTATCAATGATGCCTCTTCATCTCACGGTAACGTTGTAACCTTAGACGAATTGGAACGCCAATACTTACGTCAGATTCACACGTCTTTTGAAGGCGATACCCAGCAACTTGCACAAGCGCTGGGAGTGAGTACCCGTACACTTTACAGAAAGCTGAAAAAAGCGGGGGTTGGAGATACGTAAAAAATAATAGGTAGAAAAATTACCAAAACGCAGGCTATGATAAAAAGGCGCTAACCAGATAAAGAAAAATGACTTTAAGACGCCTACTTACACTAACACTTTGCCTTTGTATGCTTTTGCAAAATGCATTAGCACTTGGCCTTGCTGCCCATACTATGCAGCAAGCACGTGCGTTTGTAGGTGAAGATATTGAACTTATTTGTACTGGCAAGACCATGCGCTACATTTCAATTAGCGCCACTGAGTTTGAAGGTGAGTTCGTTTTTGTTAGCCCCGAACTGCTCAAAGCACCCGCCGAGCACGTTGACTGTACCAATGGCACGTTAGCCGACTTACCTCAGGTTGACGAGCCACTACATGCCACATTACCTTTACTATCGCTGGTTCGCTATCGCGCTTTAGTCGCGCGTTTAGCGGCTAAGCCCTTTACAGATTTTGCTTACGCGGCGCCGCTAAGTCGTGCCCCACCACACGCATAACAACCTCCAAAACACACTGAACATGCATGCTTTCACCATGCACAACACTCGTTTTTTAAAATGGAATTGTTATGAAGCAATCTATCATTGCGCTTGCCGTATTCACTGCGTGCGCGCCCGTACACATTTACGCAAACACCATCGACTTAGCCGATAACACTTCGACAGAAGTGGTCACCGTTATTGGCACACCGCTTTCCCTTAGCACGCAAAATATCGAGCAAGAGTCTATTAGTGCTACCAGCAATATTGACGCTGACTTCGGCGATCAGCTTGCCACATTACCTGGCGTGTCGATATCCCGAAACGGCCCAGTCACTGGGCTTATTCAGTATAGAGGACTTTATGGTGACCGAGTTGGCGTAAGCATTGATGGCGTTGATATTGCTGGAGCAGGACCAAACGCCATGGACTCGCCCCTTTCTCATGTGCTGCCAGAACCAGGACTGACCGCCACCCTTTACCGGGGGATTGTGCCAGTAAGTGCAGGTGTGCAGACGCTAGGCGGAAAGCTTCGCATTCACTCTGATGCCTCAGCACTTTTTGACTTGAATACAGGCTTTAGCGGTAGCGTAAGTGCAAGCGCAATATCTCCGGGGAGCGGTCAGCAATACCAAGGCAATCTGTTTTATAAGAGTGAGCAGGCTTTTGTTAGCGGCGCCTTCACTCATCAGCAGCGCGACGAACAAGAGTCGGGAGATAACAGCGTTATACCAAACAGCCATTACCAAAGAAATGGCGGTAAGTTCAGGGCGGGCGTCGAGTGGGGCAATCACCAAGTCGATGTGAGTTATCAGCAACTTAATACTAACGAAAGCGGCACCCCTGCTTTAGCCATGGACATTGGTTTTATTGATGCCGCTTGGTATCGACTGGGCTATCGCTATAACGCAAACGATAGGGAGTTCTTCACGTTAAGCTGGTTTGGCAACAGCAACCAACATGCCATGGACAACTTCTCACAGCGCATGGTGATGTCTGCCGACATGGCGAGAGAGAATAACGCTGATGCTATTGCTCAAGGTGTAGATGCCACCTATGTAATGCCATTTTATGAAGGTGACCTCAAACTGGGTGCCTATCTGCACCACAGCAGGAATAACTCGACCATCACCAACCCTAATAACGGCATGTTCTTCGTTGATAACTTTACCAACGTAGAAAAAGACACAGCCAGCGTATACGCAGAATGGCAGCGAGATAAAGCATCTTATTCAACAACAATTGGTACCCGGTATACACGTGTTGACATGGATGCCGGGCTAGCCGGTTCTAATATGGTTATGATGAACCCTGCCATTGCTTCACTCGTTGATGATTTCAACGCGGCAGAACGCAGTAAGAGCTATAACATGTTAGATATTGCCGCTAGCACGCGATATCACGCCAGCGACAATGTCGATGTTGTCCTTGGGGTATCGCAGAAAAACCGTGCCCCTACTTACTTCGAGCGCTATACGTGGCTACCTCTTGGTATTTCTGGGGGAATGGCAGACGGATTTAACTACATTGGTAACTTGGCTCTAGACAACGAAACTGCACGCCAGATAGATGTGGGTATTGATTACCGTTTCAAAAGCTGGTCAGTTTCTCCTCGTCTCTTTTATCAAGATATTGAAGACTATATTACTGGTTCTCCCAGCATGAATATGGCTGCCAATATGGTCTCTACCATGATGGCAGGCACAACACCATTTCAATGGACTAATACAGACGCCGTAATCAAAGGGGCAGATCTGACTGTTTCGGGTAACGTGTTTGATAACGTAAGGCTTAACGCAGTAGCAAGTGTTCAGCACGGTAATCGCGACGATATCGACGATGCTTTGTTTCGTATTGCCCCCGAACAGCTCATCACTACCATTCAGTGGGACACACAGCTGCTTGATTTGCCAATGGCACTCCAATTAACGTCAGAATTGGCAGGAGCACAAAACTACGTTTCAGCGCTACAAAGTGAAAGCACTACCGCTGGATATGGATTGGTGCATATTACGGGGCTTTTCACCCTTATAGATAATGCGCGGTCAAATCTTCAGATTACGGCCACCGTTCATAACCTATTTGATAAGCATTACGCCCCACACACAGCGGGAATTAACCGCGTGAGGAATACTGATGTTGCAGTAGGTGAGCGAATACCCGCTGCCGGACGAGAGTGGCATTTATCGCTGAGCTACAGGTTCTAACCGTTTAAAACTCAAACTCCAAAGGGCATAAAGATAAACCAGTGGTCTGCCTTCGCTGGTTTATCTTCTCTTAATGTCTGATACACATGCCGTTTTAAACGCTAGAAATGAAAACTTGTGCACTAACGTAAGTATTTTGAAGCTAAAAAGCTGTGTTAGATTACAGCGGGAAATAAAGCTGAGAATGCCTGCCATAAAAGGCGCAGGGCTAACAGTGTCACCACTATCTTGAACGCCAGCATAAATTTTCAGCGGGGACACGCTTTAATACCTTCAAGCCGAAAAACGTGCCGAGCGCACCACTGGCAATCATAATAATGATAAGCCCCGCCCACTGGGCAAAGGAAAATCCTACAAAGGTAAAAACAAACGCTTTAAGGCCGTGTTGCAGTGTCATACAGCTGGCAAACGTGCCGGTTATCTGCATTTTGCTGTAATTATTTCTGTGTACAAAGGCCGCCACCAAAGGCCCTGTAGCACCTACAAACATTGAAACCAACGTGGTTACTAACCCTGCCAATGTTCTACCCGCGGGGTTCATTTCTTGTGCTTTGGGTTTACTCCCCCACACCAGAAATAAAATAAATGCGGCAACCGCAAATTGAATAATAACCAACGGCAGCTGAACCACAACAAACGAGGCCAAAAAAGCGCCAACGATTGCGCCTAAAGAAAAATACTTCAGCATATTCCAGTCGATATGCCTTGCCGTCATCAGTGCACGGTTACCGTTTGAACCAAGCTGTACTAAACCGTGAACCGGGATCAGCGCACTGACTGGCATAGTACCGGCCATTACTGCCAGTAATAAGACCCCGCCACCAATACCCAGCGTTGCTGTCATCATCGACGTAAAGAAGGAGGTAACAACAAGTACTACTGATGATGACATCGACATCGCATCATTGGCCGTTAACCAGCTATAAAGTAACTCCAAGGGTCAAATTCCACCTTAATTCGTAACACAGTTTGTATGGTTTGAGTGATCATTACACCAAAACATATCGTTTAAATATCATACAAAATTCACGCCTAGCGCGTAAGGTTATTTATCATGCCTTCTATTAGTTATTTAAACAAAGCACTTCGAATAATACGTGACAAGCAGTGTACAAAAGGCGCTAAGCTAGTTGCCAGGCAACTTCTCCGCAATAGCGGGTTCACTGATAAAGATATTTATGATTGTTTAAAGCAGGGCTCGATTATTCGCATTACCATATTTGAAGCCTAGGGTAGCGTGAGACCTTACATCTTACACTTACCGCTTGCCCACCCACTCGCATTGGTCTAATTTCTACACCTAAAAACCCATTGACTTTCTTCATTATGCACAGGATACTCGGGTCATTAAATACTCACTAGCAGCGCACTGTTTTTAAATACTATGCCTAAAAACACGAATACACATACTGCTTACTCAGCGTCTGCGCTGATTATTATTCTCGCTATTCTAAGGAATGGGCGGGTTAGCTAGTGCGTAAATAGAATTCACTAAACCCGCCGCAAAGGCGGGTTTTTTATTGGCTCGTCTTGCGGTAAAAATAACGGAACGACAGCCATGAACAATCCAATATCTCACGTGTTACAACAGTTGCATGACGCAGTAAACCGCGGCGATCAAGACGCCTTATCCCAATGTTATGCTAGCGATGCAACAGTGGTCGCGACCCCTATGTCCAGCTCAACGCAAAACCAAGCCGCTGAAGAACATGCCACGCAGCGAGACTGCGTTGATGCCCTGCTTAAATTTCAAAAGAAATTCATGCCCGATCATTTTGTTACAACCGGAGATGAACGGGTTATACAAGCCGGTGACGTAGCGCTAGTCGTCGCTAAGCTTTACCTTGTTCCTAAAGCAACACCCAACGCCCTACCCTGCGAGGGTAAGCGCGCCGTTTACGTTCTGCAAAGGGATGCAAGTGGTGAATGGCGCTGTGTCATCGATAACTTCTTCGGTACTGATTTGTTAGATTTTGCGTGATCCTCTCAAATCCAGGCATTTAATTCTAAAAATTAGAATAATTTGATGAATTTTTACGCATTTTAAATCAACAAAAACGAACATAAGATTTATCTCGAGGTTTACGAAGTACTCACAACAAACTTAATCCAAGAGGAAATCACAATGTTCAATATCAAAAAATCAATGGCAGCACTTGTTACTGGCTTAACCTTTCTTGTTCCTTCTGTGCAAGCGGGAGAGCCAGCCAAGAGCCTTCTGACACCCGACAACCACACGGTCATTCTTATCGACCACCAGCCTCAAATGGCGTTTGCAACACGCTCACATTCAATCGAAGATGTGCGCAACAACGTTACAGGTCTAGCAAAATCTGCAAAGGCATTTAATGTACCCACCATTCTGACAACCGTAGCTGAAAAGTCATTCAGCGGCCCGCTTTTCCCGGAATTAAAAGCAGTATTCCCCGACCAAACACCTATTGACCGCACAACGATGAACACCTGGGAAGATAAGCGAGTCACCGACAAGGTTAAGAAATTTAAAAAGAACAAAATTGTTATTGCAGCGCTTTGGACAGAAGTTTGCGGTGTAGGGCCAGTGCTGTCTGCCATTGAAGAAGGCTATGACGTGTATTTTGTAACCGATGCGTCTGGCGGTGTATCTAAAGAAGCTCACGACATGGCGGTTCAGCGTATGATTCAGGCAGGTGCTCAACCCATTACTTGGTTACAGTACCTTCTAGAACTTCAACGTGATTGGGCTCGCACTGAAAGCTATGTGGACGTGACAAACATCGCAAAAGAACATGCTGGGGGATACGGTTTAGGCCTTATTTACGCAACCGAAATGTTTAACGCCAAAGAAGGCCAGTAGCCTTTGATGCGACAGGTCACCGTGACCTGTCGCACTTGTATCGTTACTGCACGAGGAGTTTAACATGAGAGCTTTGCACCCACTTGTAGCACTATTGACCGCGCTTCAAATCGCAACACTTTCTTTCAGCGTTAGCGCTAATACCGATAGCGCGCAATACGAAAAAGGCCAAACACTTTCACAATACTGTATGGGGTGTCACGGTGAAACAGGCATTGCCAACATTGAAAGTAACCCTAATTTGGCAGGTCAAAACAAACCGTACCTAGTTTATGCACTTAAAGCTTATCGCGACGGCATCAGGAAAGGCGGTATGGCCAGCATCATGCGCCCCAATGCATCAGGGCTTAGCGATGACGATATTGACGCCCTAGCCACTTATTTTGCAGCCCAGTCAGGTAAACAAACCACTAGCCAAAGCAGCAATAACTAGGAGCTATCCCATGAATTTATTATTGTCACGTTTTTCGATTGTTGCTCTATTGTTTGGCGCTAGCCAGGCAATGGCTGCCCCAGATTTGGTCGTTGTAAATGCAAAAATCACAAATTCGAGCGGCCAAACCTATTCGGCTCTTAGCGTAGAAAACGGTAAATTTAGCGCCTTTTCGCAAGATGCCCAACAGCTGCTAGCAGACGCAGATAGTGCCACTCAAGTAATCGATGCAAAAGGACAGCGGCTCATTCCAGGTATTAATGACTCGCATATGCACGTAACGCGTGGAGGACGTTTTTATAATTTAGAAACTCGCTGGGAAGGTATTACAAGCTTGAAAGAAGGCTTAGCCATGCTAGAAGCACAAGCCAAACGCACGCCCAAGGGTCAATGGGTAAGAGTCATTGGAGGTTTTAGCCCTTATCAATTTGAAGAGAAGCGCTTACCTACACCACAAGAGCTTACCGACATCGCGCCAAACACACCGGTATTTGTGCTTCATCTTTACTCAGGTGGTGTGCTCAATAAAAAAGGCCTTGAAGCACTGGGAATAGACAAAGACACCCAAGCGCCAAAGGGAAGCGTGATAGAGCGAGATGCTAACGGCAACCCCACAGGTGTTTTGCTCGCTCAACCCAACCCAATGATTTTATATAAGACCATTGCCGCGCTGCCTCAACTAAGCGCAAATGAACAGTTAAATTCCAGTCGACAGTTTTATCGCAAGCTACTTAGCCTAGGCGTAACCAGTGTAGTAGACGCAGGCGGCGGTGGCCATACCTTTCCTGAAGACTATACAGCCAGTGAAACCCTTGCCAAGCTCGGTGAGTTACCGATACGGGTTTCTAATTACTTGTTCCCGCAAGTGCCTAATAAAGAAATGGTGAGTTTTGCTACATGGATGAGTAAGTATGAAGCAAATCAAAACCAGCATATTCATTTAGACAATGGCTATGTAATTGAAGGCGGTGGCGAGCTACTCACTTATAAAGCGTCAGACTATGAAAACTTTCGTGCGCCACGCCCTGAACTTCCAGGCGAAGCCGAAGATGCGCTGGAAGAAGTGATTAGGCTTCATCTATTGCAGCAGTGGCCGTTTAGGCTCCATGCCACTTATGACCAATCTATAACACGTATTTTAAACGTACTTGAACATATTCACTCAACACAGCCCGTTGATAGCGTGCGCTGGATTGTTGACCACGCTGAGACGGTGTCTGATGAAAATCTTTCGCGCATTAAAACGTTAGGTGGCTCGATTGCGGTACAAGGTCGTATGGCCTTTGCTGGTGAGGATTTCGTTGAGCGATATGGCGCCGAGCAAGCCAAGCGCACGCCCCCTATAAAGCAAATGCTTAGTGCTGGTATCACAGTGGGCTTAGGCACAGACGGTACCCGCGTTTCAAGTTTTAATCCATGGGCAACCTATTACTGGGCAGTGAGCGGAAAAACCGTGGGTGGTTTTGATTTAGGTACAGAACATGTAGACAGACTGACAGCCCTTAAGCTATTTACTCAAGGCAGCGCTGCACTATCTGGAGAAGAAAACGTTAAGGGTAGATTACAACCTGGCTTTTACGCTGACTTTGCTATCCTTAACCACGATATCTTAAAAATAGGTGAAAAGGCATTACTAAACACACAAGCACAGTTAACTGTCGTAGACGGCAACGTCGTTTTTGCCGATAGACAGCAGTACCCAGAACTCGCAACACCAATAGAAACAGCCGAGCCCGCGTGGTCACCGGTTAACTTCTCCCAACAACGTTAATTGAGAAAGATCATGGCAAAACGAATTTCATCTCACAAAAAAGATTTAGGTGGCTTCTCAGTAAGTCGCATTATTCCCCACGTTGACGCAAGGAGCATTGGCCCATTTGTTTTTGTTGACCATATGGGACCTGCACATTTCCCAGCAGGCAGCGGCATTAACGTTAGGCCCCACCCGCATATAGGACTGGCCACCATTAGCTATTTAATGGAAGGTAGTATGCTGCATAGGGATAGCTTAGGCACTATTCAGGAAATACAGCCCGGCGACGCAAACTGGATGACAGCGGGTAAAGGCATTGTTCACTCTGAGCGAGAGACCATTGAAACCCGAGGCAGTGACCATGTGCTAAACGGTCTACAGTGCTGGGTTGCATTACCCGAAGAAAAGGCAGATATGGAGCCCAGCTTTATACACGTTAACAAAGCTAAACTGCCGTATATACATCGTGAAAAAGTACTGATGCGCCTAATTGCAGGGGAAGCGTACGGCTACACGTCACCGGTTAAGACGTACTCACCCATGTTTTATTTAGATGTGATAACAGAAGCAGGAGCGGTTATTGAGCGTCCATGTGGCAATTCTCAAACGGCCTGTTACGTTATTTCCGGAAAAGTAAAACTAGGAGATGCAGTATTCAGCGCAGGCGAATTTGTGCTATTGGACGATGAAAGTGAAATTGAAACCATGGAGAATAGTCGCTACTTCCTTTTAGGTGGAGAGAAAATGGAGAAACAACCCATTTTACGTTGGAACTTTTTGGCGTACTCTCAAGAGAAAATAGAAGACGCTGAGGCTCGTTGGGCAAACGGATTATTCCCAACTATTCCGGGTGACGACCGCGAGTTTATTCCGCTGCCTAAATAAAGCTGTTGTTGTAAGCAGCTCTAGCAACAAACTAATGGCTTTAAGCACAAAATACATTAAAACCAAAAAGAGCAGGCTTATAGCCTGCTCTTTCATTAGCGTAATACCACTACGAATTAATGGTCGTGATCGCCGTGCTCGTGTTCTTCAGCAATACCTAGCCAAACTGCACCTGCAGGCTCAAAATCCAGTTCAAGCAAGGTTTCCGTGGTCTCGGCTTCCAAATCAACAGCGAGGATAGCTTGCGCAACAGGGTCAACAACAAACAAGGCTTCTTCGTGTTGCGATGCCGCCATGCTAAATGACTGACCTTCTGCTAGGTTTGCGGCGCTGGCACTGGCCACATCAATTTTGTGCGAAAATTCCCAGTGCGTGTCACCGTCTTCTTCATGCGCTTCTAGCAGTGTTACAAAACCTTTGTCATCTAAAATAACAAAGAATTCACCGCCCATTGAGAAGCCGTATGACACTGCATGAGCGTCAGTCTCTGGCTGCCAGTCAATCACGCTCATTGTGCTAGTTACAGGCGACACATTGGCCAAGATGGCGCTGCCACCGCCGTGCTGTGAAGCAATACCAATAAACGCTTCAGCGTGTTCATGTCCATACATTGTGCCAATGCGCAAATCGCCAAGCCCATCAATGTTGTCAATAAACGCGCTGGTAAATACCTCATCATCTTCGTTGAGAATTAATACGCCGTCGCTACAGCCAAATGCCACAGCGATTTCGTTTTGAGCGGCGCCATGTAAATCAGCACACTCGCCATCAAAGCGTTGCTCTTCTTCGTACTCGCCATCATGCCAGTGATATACCGCAACGCTGTCTGGCAAGATTGGATTAGCAGAACGAGACTCTGCATCATCACGACGTACAGTACTAATTAGCATGTCTCCACGCGGTTCCGCGACACCGTGCATATTTACAGTAAATTCCAAAGTAGGAACTTCTGTAATTTCACTGGCAATTTGGGTATCGGTTACCACTTTTACCGCTGCCGGCATGCTGGTGTCCGCATTTCCGTCGTAAAACACAGCAAGCTGACCGTCGTGTGTTACTACGTGAGTCGGTTGATTACGAGCATGACGAGCATGACGAGCATGACGAGCATGAAAGTGAACACGAAGACCATGCCCATCGCAACACGCACTCTGATTTTCGTGTCGCATATTTGCTTAGTTGCCAAGGCCCCGTAAAGCGTATTGAGATGACAGGGTTTCCCCATTGGCCAAGCCTGCAGCACGTTAATGCAATTTGGGTAACCAACAAAGGACAAGGCGCACTAGAGATAACTCCAAGTCAGCCAACCTTACTGATAAGCAGCTAGTTAGATTTTTTATTCTCTCAGGCGCAAGCTTCACTCATTGTGCGTGCGCCATAGCAATTTTCGGACATACTATGAATTCGATATCTCAAGGAAGCAGCGCAATGCCAAAAGTGCAGTTCATTTCAGACAGGCTCGCTATGCTCCTTTCATCCCTTTGCGTAATACATTGTTTATTAACGCCTATTTTAATGATTTCCATACCTGCATTGGCAGGTGTGTCAATTCTCAATGATGAAACCTTCCATCAAATATTGCTGTTCTTTGTGCTGCCCATCGGTGTTCTTGCGCTCTCACTAGGCTACCTACATCACAAAAATAAGTGGGTAGTATTTGCTGGTGTTTTTGGCCTAACACTTTTAAGTAGTCCGCTGCTGGTTGAATGGGTAGGCTTAGGACACGAAGTACTAGGTGAATATGGTGAAGTAACAATCACGGTAATCGCGTCGTTTATTATCGTTGGTGCGCACCTGATTAACTATCGGCTTAGGTCGAGCGTGCAGGAGCCTATTTGCGAAGGGCGCGAGACCCCCCAATCACAACCCTATTAGTTTCATCATAATCTCAAAAGCGGGTAATTCTTATCGAGCGACGCTCGCAATATTAGTGGTGTAAGTCGTTTTTGAGGTCTCATTCAGAGGTTATTTTGTCTAGTTTTAATCATTCCGACACGGTACTTCCCGATGTCACTACAGAGCATTCCACTGCGCAACTTCCTGTTATTGATAGTGTAGGCATGCAGGGCATCGCTATCCCTCTGCACGTGCTAGGTAAGCGCGGTGAGCGATTAGCCAGCCAAGCAAAAGTCGATGTAACAGTGAGTTTAGATCACCCCAATGCTAAAGGCATTCACATGTCTCGATTGTACAGCTTGCTGCAGCGATATTTGAGCAACCAAGACTTACATAAGTCGGCACTTGTGTCGTTAATGAACGCGCTTATCGAGTCTCAAGATGGGCTGAGCAACAGCGCCCAGCTTAATTTACACTTTGACCTCACCGTGTCGCGTCCGGCGCTCATAAGTAGGATGTCAGGATATCAATCGTACCCTGCTTCACTTTGCGTAAGACGATCACCTGAACGTTATGAGGCACAGCTTAAGTTAAGAGTCCCGTACTCTAGTACTTGTCCTTGTTCGGCCTCCCTCTCTCGCAAGGCGTTATCAGAAGTATTTGTGCAGCAATTCGAAGGAAAAGGTTTATCCGTAGAAGAAATGGGCGCTTGGCTCGCTTCTAAACAAGCCAGCATCGCCACGGCGCATGCACAGCGTTCCTTTGCCGATATAACCCTAGATTTAAGCGACAACGAGATCCCCGATTTTATTGGTATTATTGACCTGATAGAAAACGCGTTAGGCACACCGCTTCAAACCGCAGTTAAGCGTGAAGATGAACAGGCGTTTGCCAAGCGTAATGCTGAAAACCTTATGTTTGTAGAAGATTCGGTAAGGCGACTGCATGAAGCGTTAAGTACGTATTACCAAGCTACCTATTTTCGTGTAAAAGTAGAACATCAAGAAAGTCTGCATGCACACGACGCCATTGCTGAATTATCAGGCCCAGTTCATCGATAAATTCAGACATAATTTGGGTGTTGAAACCGGTAGGCAGAAGAAACAATAAAAGGAAAATAACATTGTTATCTCTTAACAAGCTCTCTTACATCAGCAAAGCAGCGTGCATAGGCGCTGCAGTATCAGCTATTGCGGCGTGCTCGTCTGCGCCATCAACCCCGCTTGCTGGTGTAAAATCACACACTCTATCAAATGCCGTGATATACCAAACCAGCAGCAAAGAGTACCCTGTTCTCTCAAGCTTTGTGTATGGCCAAGCTATTTCAGCGCTGCCTACGCGTTTTGCTAATGGCGATGTTGTGGTGATGGATGTTGATGAAACCGTGCTAGACAATAGCACCTATCAAAAAGAACGGGAAAGTGCTGGCTTGGGATATTCTTCACAAAGCTGGGCCGAATGGGTAAAACGTGAAGAAGCCACACTGGTGCCTGGTGTAGCCGCTTTCATCGATGAAGTAGTTGCACGAAATGGCAAGGTGGCGCTTATTACAAATCGCAATAAAGCGCTTGATAGTCACACCTGGAATAACCTTTTAGCGCAAGGTTTGCCGCTTACCACGAGTAATACCTGTATTGTTGGCCGCACTGCTGAAGACAAAGAAGCGGTAGGCCAGGAAGGTATGGTTAATGACAAAGACTTGCGCAGAATGCAGCTTACCCAGGGCAAGATCGCATGTTCGAATACGTCTAAAGACGCGACGTCTACGTGGGCTGAGCCTCACACTATTATCATGCAAATTGGCGACAACATTGAAGATGTGGGCGGCGTAACCCAAGAATCTGCCAACGTTGAGTTGCTCATGCCACGAGTGGGCACAGAGATTTTTATTCTGCCAAACCCCATGTATGGTTCTTGGTAGACCATTGATAAAGTAAAATCAACGAATGTCGCTTTCTATATGGAAAGCGCCGTTCGTTAAATTAGCGTTGTTATCGTTAATGCCATTTCCCAGCCCTGAATAGGGCTTTATTTCTACCACATCCAGTAAGTAAGCGGATGTGCCCTGAGGGTCTTCATACAACCCGGTAGAAAACTCACCCGAGAACGTATACGCCTGCTGGATGTCTATTCCTCTAATGCCGCCTTGCTCGTGGGTATTATTCAACGAAACAAACACAATTTGATTCGGTGGCGGGGGTGGGTAATGAATGCACGCGCCGAAATAAGGCACAATGAAGAACGCAGTTATTTCTCGCTGTGCATTGGCCTCTACAGGCACAATAAACCCGCTGAGTTCGACGTACTTGCCGTTAAATGTGTCAACCGTATTCACTGAGATAAGCGCTTGCTGGTATTCATCGTCAAACGTGCGTTGAATAGACTGAAATACCTGTTCATGAAGGGGTAAATTCTGCTGAGGATTTTGAGTCGATCGGGTCTTGCCCAACAGCGCCTTTTCGGCGTCAGGTAACAGCGCGTCCCACGATAAGGGTAGGAACTGTTGAACGGTAGTTAACCTGTGGCTGTCTTGATAAATCGCCGTGTTATTCTCGAAAAAGCGCTCAATTACGCTATCAAGCTTACCCCTCAGGCCGAGCCCCACCAGCGCGCCCAATGCAATCAAAGCAATAAGAGAAGCCAGTAAAACGTACGTGGCGCGCTTCATACATTATCCTAGCTTTTAACTTGCTAAAATTTTGACTTTGCGGGTGTAAGTTACCGGCACATTCTTTTTAAGCGCATAGACTTTTAGAACAAGTTCGTGCGTGCCTTCTTCTTGTGCCTGAAAGCTAATGGCTTGTTCGCCCTTTGTAGACGGCAGAGAAAAGCGCTGCGGCGACAGTAGCGTTACGCCATCACTTGCCATCACATCTACGCTAACTTCTTTGTAGTTCGAAGGAATGGTAAATCGCAGCGGAACAGCTGACGCCTCAAGCTTAGCCACTTCTCGCTTTCTGTCGATATTGAGCGAAATGAGCGGCTCCTTAGCTGCCGCTAAATGCTGTTGCATCATGGGGTGCTGAAAGCCAAACTGCATGTTTCCCATACCTGCGTGTAGTTCACACGCAGTACTATGAAAGGCTATAAGACTTGATAAAACGGTAGCTGCAACGACTGTTTTTTTCATATCAGTTACTCCTCGTAAAGCGCGAAGCTGTCTAGCACTAACGAATAGGCAGATGTACCTAGTGCGCTTTCGTGGTTGTCTATTTTTACCGTGCCTTCAAACCAATAAGGGTCGTACAAGTTCTCAACTGCAATGCCTTCTTTGTATTCAACATACAAAATTTGATTTGGCGGCGGTGGTGGCATGTGTAAGCAAGCCCCAAAATAAGGAACGACGAAAAAAGCCGTCGCTTTTTGCTCATCGTTTTGCTCTAAAGGCACTATAAATCCAGGGATGCGGATAGCCTTCCCGTCAAACGCCTCTATCACTCGCGTCGACACTAACGCTTGTTGGTATCGCTGTGCTTGTTCATCTTCTAGCTGCTTTGAAGCAAAGTCATCGACAGAGTCGGCGGCAGAGCCATCGGCAATATCGTTTAAAAACTCAGGCCTGTTTAAAAGCGCGCTCAAATCGTCCTCGGGCATAAGAGCTACCCAGTCAATTTCCTCGTAATTGGCGGCTTGGGTTGGGTTTAACGTGCTAAATAAAACCAATAGTGCCGCAATTAAACCGAATTTAACGCTAGAAAGCGTGACAGAAAATTTCACAAAGATGACCTAACATACTATTTAACAATCATGTTATAACATATCACAACGTAGTGAATTGCGATAAGCGTTTATCTTTGCAAAATGTTACTTAGCGCCAATTACTCAATAGAGAATGCTTTGCTAGCGCATTTGTGAAGCATCAGTTGATTACGCTAGTTCCCGTTCACTTTTAAGCCCAAGCACGTGTTTAAAAAATAGCGTTGCTGGGCAAAAGCCAGTGAAGCTCTGTTGGAACAAGTTTGCGCCAATAAACACGGTAAACCACATGAAGTTTGCATGAACAAACTGGGTTAGTAATACAGAAAACAACACCATGAGCCCTGCGAAGGCGGTTAATGCTTTTTCCTGAGACATAACGTAATCCTTAAATATTGGAAGAGATTAAAAATAAAATCGATAGGCAATAAACGCATTACTTGCGTCTTCAAACTGCCCCCAAAACGTATAGTTATCCTTACCTGAAAAGACATTCACCCCCGCTCTCACTTGCCACTTGTCGGTGGGCGAATAAGCCACTGTAGTCTTTAGGTATCCGTCGCTATCGCTGGGTGAATAAAACAGAAAAGTATTTAACGTCAGTGTTTGACGAAGTGCTAACCACGTTAAACGGGTCGTCACCCAATGGCGGTATTTTTCTTGAACTCGCTCAGAAGACGAGACTGTTCTATCTAGGCCATCCGCATTGTGTAAGTACTCGGTGTACCACTGGAAACCACCGGTAAGATTTGCGGCAATTTCTTGGCTATAGCCTAGTAAGAAACGACTTTGATCATTCGCTATTTGCCCGTTACTTCCATCTATGTCTTCAAGGCTGTTGTAGAAAACGTATTCCGCATTTGCTATCCCCCGCCCCAGAGGCGCGACAACACTTGCGCCATAGGCATTCATTTTACTGTAGCGCGGTCTTCCAAGAGAATCTGTCGCGGTGGGCTGCCTTGTATAACCGGTGTAACCATAGCCTGCAATCTCCATCCCCTTAACAGATTTATACACCCTTAAGGCAAGCTCACTTCCTCGTGGGCGATTATCACGTTCAACAGAAAACGAAGGGGCAATGTTTTCATCCAATTGCGGGCTGTAAAAAGAAAATATTTCGCCTGTAATACCAATATCAGGCTCAAATTCAGGTGTGACGACTAAATCTACATTGGCAAAATCCGTGTAGCCCGACACCTTTAATGCATTACTCGGCGCTTTAAGGTATTCGTCTTCTCTTCCTGCAAAGAACGACTGATAATCTTTAGGGAAGAGATCATTTAAGAACAAGTAATCCCCTGTCCCCCAAGTCAGCACTTGCTTACCGACTTTAATGTCAAATGCATTTGCCCAGTCCCCCGTGCCGACTAAAGCGCTGGGTAGAATACTGCTTAAGCTACCTTGCCATGCCAGTTCGCGAAGTTGTGATTCCCACGACGACGTTACGCCGTCATACCAAACGTCGGCTTTACTGGAAATGGAGGAACTGTCTAATGCATAGTCTGCGCGAAGTTGAACTCTGGCGTCGCGCAATGTGCTGTTATTTAACACGGATGGCGCGTTAGCTGCTTGAAAACTCTCGTTCATTTGTGAATTCTGACTGCCAAACGCGGTAGCCATGTCACGGGAAAAACGGTTTCCTACGGCGAGCTCGGCGAAACCAGAAATACGAAGCTTACTTTTGCTGTCAGTGCCCCATTCGTCATCCCACTTATCGCTCCAATCGTCACCTGATTCGACATTATCCTCCTCAGGCCACACGCTGTCCCACTCGTCGTTTACGTTAGCTTTGTACTCTTGTGTACCGATTTTTAACGGGTCTTTTGGGTTCTGGCTTTCAACATTTAACGTCTGAGCGCTTAACGGTAAACTTACTACTGCCATTAATGCAAAAATGAAAATAATCGGCGAGAGCAAAGCGTGCGCCCTCCATTGCTTTTTAACCCACTCAGAAAGACCATAAGCTTGGCTAGGCAGCGTTATCCATATGGATGGAGCTAGTAATTTAGGCAAGCGCACCGTGCTAAATTCCTTTTTCAAGATTGTGTTATTTAATATAGCGTTGCGGTGGCACACGTAGGCTACGCTCACTAAATATGCTATCTGGAAGACCTATGTCGTATTCAATCCCTCTGAATTCCATAAGGGTATAGCCACCTGATGCAAGGTCCGTCACCTTACTTCTCACCACAGTAGGATTGCCCTGTATAGTCTCAATAGTTACAGCTTCAACGCGGCGGTAGTTATTGTCCCCCTTATAAAAGTTAATTAAGGTGGGCAAATAAGTGTCTTTGTCTATCTCTACTACATAGTGGCTGAACTCAACGAGCGCTGTGTCCTTGGGCGTTGCTTTTAAGTGATAATGAGTTTGGGTTTGTTCAAGCAGCTCAAAACTGTCCTGGGCCGTTGCGCGGCCGGAAACATCTTCATAGAAGAAATGAGAACCAACAAACGATGTACGTTTATCGCCAGCCGCTATCCGCTTTACCAAATCTAAAGCCGGCAAATATAACCAACGGTCGTCATCAGAATTAAGCGCCGCATGCTTTTCAACGCGAAATACCGTACCTTCAACTTCAGTAGGACGGCTAAAGAAAACCAGCATACGTTGATCGCCGGTGTCGGCGCCTGCCTCATTCGGCACATCTTTGCGCAGAATAGTAAACTGACGCATTTGCTTTCGACCTTGCTCGTCTACAATCAGCATTCTCGCCATTGAACGTCCGTCATTGCCCGCGTAGTACGCCGCCTGCTCAGCCTTATTAACGATTTCAGCAACATCGATACTACTGCTGCTTTCGTCGCTTTGGGTTGCCAAGGCTTGAGCGAATCCATTACCCGATATAAGTAATAGCGCAACAAGGCCCCTGAACATGCTTCGAAGGTTTCGTATTTTTGGTCGACGCCACATGAACACTGATAATATGGAAATACGCATTTTAGGCCTCCTTGAAAACCCAACGTTTAAGCAACGTCATAGCAGCTGGCAGCACCAGCAGCGTAACGAGTGCTGAAATAAACATGATACTTGCCAGGAAAATACCCACGGTAATGTAAGGCACCAGTGGCGCTAAAAGCAGCGGCGTAAAGCCAAGCGCGATGACCAACGCATTACGAGTAATAGCGCTAGCAGGCTCTTCAAACATGGCATCAAACGTTTTACTCACGTCACCAGTTTGCTTGTAAATCTCTTTGGCTCTAGCCAGAAAGTGAATGGCAAAGTCTACCGACAAACCCAATGTCAGGGCTGAAAGCACGGCAATAGGCATATCGTAATCTTTACCTACAATGCCAATAGCACCGTAAATAAAGGTGATAGTTATAGTAAGAGGCAGCATGGCTAATACACCGAATATCAGTGAGCGCAGCAGCAATACCATCATCACAAAAACAATAATAAAGGCGCTAAGTAAGCTGTCTAACATGCCTGCAACCATGTTGTCCTGCCACACCACATTTAGGTATGCCTTACCTGCCCATTGATATGTCAGGCCATCAGGCAGTGTGTGTTGAGCGAAGTAGTTATCGACTAACTCAATTACCTCGGTCATATCTTGGTTGTCACCACTGGATAGTTGTAGCCACACCAAGGTTTTACGATAGTCTGGTGTCACGAAATGCCACAAGTCTTGAGGCCTATGAGAGGACTGATATTGCAAGAGCGTCTGTGCTATCGCCGGCTGAGTATTAGGTAACTCATAGTCGCTGTCATTGCCCGAATGCAGCTCTCGGTTAACCACTTTAATCACATCACTGAGGGACTGAGTTTTACCCACCAGCGTTTGAGTGCTTAGGTAATTTTGCAGGTCTGAAAGCAGCGCTACATTATCGGGCTGTTGAAACGTTTTGCTTGTGCCTTTAATTTCATCAATGCTTGAAAGCAATCGATTTAAAGCGTCATATTCGTCGCTATCAAGATCACCGAATAATGCATCATCGACGGCAAATGCGAGAGTCTCAAAATTATTGCCGGCATTTTCATTGTTTAGTGTATCGAGGGTTGTTTCACGCCATTCATCTAATGAAGGGGGCAACACTGCACTTAGCAGTATTTCACGTGCACTTTTCAGCTTGCGGGTATCTTCAATAACAATGTACGCGTTATACGTACCCGCAAACTCCTTATTAAGCGCCTTATCGGCTACGCGAATTTCATGATTTTCTTTAAACCAGCGCACAGGGTTGTCGTTAATTTGTATTTGGAAAATACCCCACACTGATACCGCTGAAATCACCATAAACGCAACGAGTAATGCCCCTTTATAATTTAGCGCCAAGGTGCGAATACCGTACACAAATCGCTGTAAGTATGTTGTTTTCATTGATGAGGTATTGGCATCGGCGTGCAGTGCAGACTGCAATTTTGCGAGCGCCTCTGGCGACATTCTTGATATATATGCAGGTATAAAGGTAAGCGTAATAGCGAAAGCCAACAGAATACCTGAGCCAATGAAAGCACCGAAAATCTGTACGGGTGGAATGGGAGTTAGCATAAGTGAATAGAACCCTGCCGCAGAGGTCAGCGACGTAAACAGCATCGGCTGAAATAGGTGTTCAACCACTGTGGTAATCACTTGTTCGGCCTTTTGACCTGGTTTATAGCGGTCTGAAAACTCAGACAATATATGCACCGAGTCAACAACAGCGATAGGCATCAAAAATATGGCAATCATGGATGACATGATGTGCACGGTGAAACCTAAGCCGATTAGCGCCCCCATTGTGATAATTACCGTTGCCATTGCCACCACCATCGGGGCGGTAATCAGCGTAAAATTGCGGAAAAAGATAAAAAGGAGGATAAAAATCATTAGTCCCGCAGCTGGCGCTGAAATTGCCATTTGAATAAACATTTCAACGCCGAACTGATCTTCAGCAACAGGGAGTCCTGTTATGTGCCACTGCAATGTTTCGTTTGTTGTATTCGCGCCAATATAGGCACGAATGTCTTCCGCAATACGAAAGCTCTCATTTTTATCTTTAATGGGCACATAGATAGCCGCAGCATTGTTTGATGAGGAAGCCAGGCTCCCCTGTAACATTGGAAGGCGTGCAATAGCATTGGCAATGTAATCTGCTTCCTCTTGCGATGATGGGGCTTGTGACATCATCCAAGAGAACTTGAGCTCACCGTCGTCACCTTGAGTAATATTGTCCACTGTTGAAAACGACATGACATCTCTAGCAATAACACCCTCAGTGTTTAATATTTGCTGGGTAATACCGTCTATTGCTTGCAGGTTGTTTGGTGTGTAGATGCCTTTATTGGTACTTAAAGCAGCATTATCAGTGGCTGTGTCATTGGCCGGTGATGCTATAACCCCCACCACTATCGCGTCGTGCATAGCAAAAGTATGCTTCACATCGTTATGAAAGATGCGGGCAGGATGATTGGCTTCAAGCATATTCTCTGGGTCGGTGTCTATCGTAATTAGCCGCATTTGATAAGCGCAAAAGACAACAGCCAACAGTAAAGCGGAATAAACCCACTTACCTTTCTGGGTAGATAGGAACAGTAATTTTTCAATAACTGCCGTGAACATAGCTACGAACTCCTACTAGGAAATACATTGATCCCCTCTAATCGTGATACGACTGGGATAACTCCATCCACTGTGTTTCCTTGACGTGTTGAGTGGCGCTTCACTTTCACAAACCATGACCTTTGCTCTGCAGAACATTTCACAACGCCTACCTGCGTTAGCAAAAACAATGGGTACATTTATGGGCCACAGCGTTAATGGGATATCGCATTAAATTAGATATTTCTAATATATGAACAATTTAATGTATTTTTAGAAAAGATCAAGAGCAATGCGACGAGTTACACAGAGAAAAGAAAAGTGTTTGTAAAACGCTACACACCACCGAGAAAAAACTACATACCTACTCAACCTTAGTTTTTCAAATACGAGCTACCCGCTGTCCAAAAATAAAAATAACCCATAAAAATCAGTAATTTAAAATTATTCTAAACTGAATTTAAGGTTTGGCACAGATCACGCATACATTAGACTAACGGATAAATACAGAACGCAGTTTGTAGCTAGGACAGCTTTAGCGACGGAGAGGCCAAATTGCGTAGATGACAAATACTGAAGGTGACGACATTGGAAGTGCATGGAGTGTGTCACCAAGGAAAAATGGATGTGTCAGAATTGTAGCTAATGGATGCCTGTAGAAGATTCGTTAAATTGCTGGTCGATGATGAGGTTAGGTAAAAGACAACCTAATTAAACTCGCAGGATGCAAGGCACTTGTTTCATAAGGATTGCAAACAAGCTCTGAGTACCTACATCGCAAGCACCGACAGTGATGTCTCGTGCAGCAAGGGATTGTTGACCCAATTTGGATTCGTTGAATGTACGTGTGTGTTGCTTCAGCGAGACCATAGTGAGGACACTGGTAATGTCGTCGATGTTATTAGTGAGTTGTCATCCGACGACTACCCTCTCCCCTCAAAGGCCCATCCCGGCCTTTACATACCTCTGATTTTGGCCCGCCTTTGGCGGGCATTTTTTTATCTTCATTTGTGATAAAATTGCGTTGATTCTTTATCGCCTAACAAAAGGGCTACCTGCGTGCTTTCGCCGTCTGCATCTACTATCGTTTTTAGAGTTCTTTTTTGTGCGTTGCTCGCTACGTCTGTTGGCCAAAGCGTAATGCTTACCACACTCCCTTCTATGGGGCGACAGGCGAACCTTTCTGAATTCCACATTGCCACTATTATGTCTAGCTCTGCACTTATCTTTGCGTTCGGTACGAATGTGTGGAGCAAAGTCGCTAAGCGTGCGGGCTTTAAACGTATTTTAAAGGTTGGTCTGTCGGGTTATAGCTTGGGCACATTTGCCTTCGCTAGTGCATGGATGGCAGGATTTTCTGGCATTATAAGCGGCACCAATTTGTTTTTGGCATTGTTGATAAGCCGAAGTCTGCAATCAACCATTATGTCTGCAACTCCGCCTTCTGCGGTAGGTTACGCCGTCGCCATCAGTACGCCCCAAAGTCGAGTAAGTGCAATCAGCAAAGTCACCTCTGCAAGCAACGTAGGGCAAATTGTGGGGCCCGCCTACGCTGGGCTTTTAGTCGGTTTTGGCTTATTAGCACCGTTGTACAGCATCGTTTTGCTAACCTTGCTGGCGCTTACATTGGTATATTTTAAGCTACCTGTTCTGCCGCCTTTGTCTCAGCAAAAAAACGCTCAGCAGACTAGCGACAATAACCAAGCGCCTAGCAAAGTACCTTATGTATTCGTCGCTGCATGTATTTGTGTATTTTGCGCAATGGCGATGATGCAGCAATCACTGGGTTTCTTTTTTATCGATTTTTACGACTATTCACCCGTAGACGCTGCTCGGCAAGTGGGTTTCGCGATGATGGTCAGTGCTGCCGCGTCTCTTACAGCCCAATTTGGGTGGGTACAAAAAGGCCGAATAAGCAAAGAAGCGATGATCACTATCGCGCTTCCGCTATTGGGCTTAGCCTACTTGCTGCTCTTTCTTCAACATTCGTTATTTATACTTTATGCGGCCATGACATTAATGGGTTTAGGTATGGGAATGGCCTACCCATCTTTGGCAGCTGCAGCAACGACCTACTGCGCCCCCTCTCAACAAGCCACTATCACTGGGTTAATTACAGCGACTACTGCCATGGGCTACGTAATAGGTCCACCACTGGCAGCTTTCATTTACCAACTGGACATCGCGCTTCCGTTCGCTATAGCGTCAGCGCTCATCGCAGCAACCACGTGCGTCGTCTACATAACATTGCGAAGAATAAGACACGTTGGCTAGGGCCTGTTAACCGTTCTATACATTTGGCCCAATTCGTCATCAAAGCTAAACAGGCCTTAGCGAATTAATGCCAGCCTGACAGGTGACAGGTGACAGGAATACGCCTATTTCAAAGGTATTTATTTTTTACCTTTTATTTTTAAAAAAGCGGAACCTTTTTATAATTAGGCTATCTTAACTTATACATGAAGTCGTTGAGTGTGCGTCTTTGTGGTGTGTAAATGTGTTTTCCAAGTTATGTTGTGGTTTTTTTAAGGGGCTTTTTAGCCCCTTTTCTTTTGCTCTAGTCTTTCCTTTTCCAGTGCGTATTTCTCGCTTATTGTTATAGTACTAATCCAACGTACACCTATCTATTTTATTTGTATTAGTTTATCTCAAGACCGGTCAGTTAATCTAAAAAATAGAACTAAACAATCCTGATCATTTCACCTTTAGAAATGGAAATGAGAATTATTTCTAAATAGAATAGCTACTCAAGATCACAGGAGTAAGCTAATGCCTAAACCGCAACCTCGCAGAGCTATTGTCACCCAATCAGTCCGAATTACCCCAAATATGCAGCGTGTACACCTTAGTGGGGAAGACCTTCTTACCTTTCCCTCGGTTACTGCAGGTGCGTACATTAAACTTATGTTCGACCTAGAAGGAAACCCGCTGAAACGCCCCACAGATACGAGCCAAGTGGCAATGCGCACCTATACGGTTGCGCACTTTGACGCAGAGAAGCCTGAAATGATTCTGGATATGGTTATCCATGCCGATGGTGGTAAAACTGGCCCTGCGTCGGCATGGGCGACAAGTACAAAGCCTGGCGACATCATCACGCTCGCAGGGCCCGGTTCTAGTAAGGGACTCAGCGAGCAATATGATTGGATACTGTTGGCTGGCGACATGACAGCGCTTCCTAGTATTAGAAATCACCTCGCCGAGCTTCCTGTGCAAACCAAAGGCTACGCCGTGATTAAAATTGAAGACGAAAAGGATGCGGTTACACTTAAGAAGCCCGAAGGAGTAACGGTGATATGGGAACATGAGCAATCTTTACCTTCCCGCCTTGACCAGTTAACTTGGCTCGACGGAAACCCCACAGTTTGGGTGGCGTGTGAATTTTCTGATATGCGGGCGATTCGGGCATGGCTCAAGGACGAAAAATCCGTGGCGCACGAGAATATTTACATTAGCAGCTACTGGAAGAAAGGCCGCAGCGAAGATCAACATAAAATAGAAAAAAGGCAGGACAGTGAAGCGTATGCTAAAACATTGGCCTAGTTGATGACTATGCTTCCTGTAGGCTTTGCAAGAACTTGTAAATTCTGCATAAAAAACAACTGTACGGCAGAATTTTCATAAACAACAAATTCAATACTTTCATGCACCTACACAATGGAACAGCATTTGCTGCTAAGAAAATAACTGGCCAATTATTCCGCCAGTTTTTTCAACCAATTGTTTGGATAAGGAGAGCAAGTTATGAACAGTGATCGTATTGAAGGTAATTGGAAAGAAATGAAAGGTAAGGTGCAGCAAAAGTGGGGCAAACTTACCGATGACGACCTAGATGTAATTGACGGTCGACGTGAAGAACTAGTAGGTAAGATTCAACAAGCTTATGGCAAAAGCCGTGACGAAGCTGAAAAAGAGGTCGATGGTTATTTTAATTAATCGCCGTCTTCAATATATGAATTAAGACACTGGCAGTATAACAATCTGGTATCACTGTATTGTTAATCTTTACTGCTACTAAAAGGGCCGCTGCATAATGCAGCGGCCCTTTTTATTTGTGTCAAAGTCAAGGGAGGTTATGCCCTTTGATTTTTTATCACTCTTCCGTCTTAGGCTGTAAGTTATCGCGAACTTCCCTTGCGTCAAAGCTCGTTGCCGACGTTGGACGCGTACCTTTGCCTATCTCAATGCTCAAGATACTTTCGATCTCACTTTGCTGAGAGCCCCCTACAAATACACCCGTTTCGAATTGGGTAGTAGGGTGGTAGGACGTTCTGCAAGTGAGCACACCGCATTCGGTAACCCGTGCATATCGTTGGCTAAAGCCTGCGGTAGGTGTGGTTTGCACGGTCTCTTTATCTACTAAGGTCTCTCGGTCAGTCACTACAAACCAGTCGTAGCCTTCTAATAACGTAAGCTCGGCAGCACGGAGCATGGCGTAATCCATCGCCTTGCCTTTATCAGACCCCTTCGCTTTGAAATGCACGCGATATTGGGTATCACTCAACTTACTTTCCGTGTAGCCAAAGCCGCCTTTTTTGGCCTGTCTATAATCGGGTTGACTGGCGCAGCCCGCCATAATTAATATCGCAAGTACTAACATAATTTTAGTTTTCATCATTTACTCCTTCGGCCTTATCAGCTAGCCAAGTTGCTTCAATTGCGTTTTTCTCTTGCTCTCGGTTTAATGGCGCAGACGCCATCATTTTGTCTAACTCTTCTTCCATTACTTTAGCGCTAGTGGCGGTTTGATATTGACCTGCATTCTCACCTAGCTCGTCCAATTTGCTAGCGGCAAGCTGCCACGCACCTTGCTTATCTTTACAAGCAATCATTACATTTAGTTCATCTTTCGATGCGACTTCAGCCTGTCTACAGTAGTTAAACTCCGTATTTACGAAAGACAACTGTGGCGTAACCGTCACGCCTGAATCAAAGGTTGTTGCTTCGCCAGTTAGGTTACTGTCGAGTACCGATGATACTCTCGCCCAATGAGAAGGCTGCGTTGTTTCAGCGTCCTGTTGATTAAAGAACACTAAGCCCGCTAATACCGCCACACTCGCAGCTATTGCAAAAGGCCCCTTCCACTTCGTTTGTTTATGTGGCGCACTATTAGTTGAATTCGCTTTCTTTGGAAACGGCTTAACGTTTTCCGCAGAGCTTTGATTTACGGAGCTTTGATTTACGGAGCTTTGATTTGCAGCGCTTACGCTGGCTAAGCTTGTATCGGATACCTGTACGCCGCTTGCCTGGCTTAACGGTTTTTCATCACTCAAAAGGGCCACGATTTCTTTGGGCAGCGCCACTGCTGTCGCTTTTTCAGCAGCCACCTTCACAACTCTATCCACTTCTGCAAGTGCGGCGAGTCGGTCAGAGACGGTAACATCGTGTGCTATCGCTTCACGAACCAGATCCATCTCAGCGGTATCTAACTCTCCATCTAAAAATGCTGAGAGTTTTTCGTCAGTTAAGATCACAATAGCACCTCGTTTTGACCATTTAGTAAGTTTGATATTTTTGCTCTCGCTCTGGCAAGACGGCTCATAATGGTGCCCGTCGGTACCTGCAACACTTCAGAAGCATCCGCGTAACTCATCCCTTGTACAGCAACCAAAGAAAGGGTTTCTCTTTGCTCACAGGGTAACTCATCCATAGCGCTTGAGACTTGTTTAAGCGTAATTGTCTGCGTTATAGCGTCATCTATGTCATTGCAGCTATTCGCCGATTGCGCTTCATAGGAAAGGGCATCAGTCGCATTGGTTCTAACTTTCTTCGCTCTGTATTCGTCTATCCAACAGTTGCGGCACACTCTAAATGCCCAAGCCATTAATGTAACTTGCTCAGGAAGCGGTTTACTCAATAGCCGTTCAAGCGTGTTCTGAAGTAAATCATCAGCATCATGCATGTTACCCGTCAACGAATATGCAAACTTTCGCAATGACGGGACGAGTTCAGTCAACTCATCTTTCATTTTCATGTACCTTTGTGAGGTTTCCCGTTATCTCTAGTCTGTTAACGAGCCACTTTTGTTTTTATTCCACGTACTAAGACCTATTTTTTACTGCACTGTATTGCAGCGGTCTGTGAGCCATCTAGACAAGGCGAATGTTTAACAGTCTAAAGGGTCGCATTGGAATTTTTCTTCTGTCTAATCGTCACTACACTGTAAGGTAGTGGTAAATGCCTGTTCGCCTTTAGCGCACATTTAGAACAACGTTTGTGCACAATGGACCACAGGCTTCTAATAGAGGCTATGGCACAATTTATGCCATTCCTTCTTTAGGCACCGATCTGCCCCAACGTTAACGTAAAGGTAGTAAAATGAAGTACACACTCATTGTGGCGATTTTGAGTTTGATTGCGGCACCAACATCACAAGCCCAACTAGCAGGAACATTGAATCAAGTGGTGTCTCCTGTGCGTCCGATAATTGATCGAACCTCCTCCGACCTAAACGCCATTCGCGAGGAAGCAAGACGAAAAGCGCAATCATCTATCGAAGGCGCCAGAGACTTATCAACAGTGGCGTCGGGCGTACTAGGCGACATTCCTGCCCCCCAATTTATCGCTCCTGCAGCAACCACTATTTTATCGACTTCAGGCCAGGTAGTTGTTAATGAAGTAACGGTTGAAAGTGGCTTTCTGGCTGTCGAAAAGGAGTGGCTATTCCTAGGGGAAGAAGCCGACAAAGTACATTTTCAAGGTGCCAATATTGAAATACAAAAAGCTCAGTTTTTGCCCGCGCTCTCTCAGTGGCTTTTTAAAGTTAAAGTCACAGGAGATGAGAATGATGTGTCGTCTATTCGCAACAGTTTGCCCCATAATTTGCAGTCTCAAATTGGTCGAAATCATATTTATTTATCACAGACCAAGCCCACTTCGAACGGGTCTTTTCAAGAGATAAGCAGTGAAAAGCTGGAAACCTGTCCAACCCCACTGCGCATTGGAATGGTTGATACTCATGTAGCGTCCAATCACCCACTGCTCTCACACGTTAATTTAACGCAAGCGTCTTTTATTGTCGGTCATAATCAAGATCGAAATCAGGAGCAAGATGGCAATGCGGGCAGCGAAACTGACGTTGCCTTTTCGTCAGACCACGGTACCGCAGTAGCCAGCCTATTGGCGGCGTCGTTGCCTAAGTCTAGCCAGGTATTTAACGCCAGTGTGTTTTATTCGCGTAATAGCGTTAGCCAAGGCGCTACGCTAATGTCGTTAATTGAAGGTTTAAACTATCTTGCATCACAGCAGGTAGACGCCATAAACATGAGCCTTGCAGGTCCCGACAACCCTATTTTAGCGCGGGTCATAAATCAATTGGATAAGAGCGGTATTCAAATCATTGCTGCGGTGGGCAACGAGGGGCCAGCCTCTTTACCCTTGTACCCCGCGGCTTATACAGAAACATTGGGCATTACGGCCGTTGATAAATCTAATGTAATTTACCGGTGGGCAAACCAAGGGGATTACGTTGATTTTGCTGCGTTTGGCGTGTCGGTAGATGCCGCACATCCTAATGGAAAAACGATCAGGCAAACGGGAACCTCTATGGCTTCACCGCGCGCCACCGCTTTGTATGCATGCTTTTTGCGCGAAAAACAAGAAAGGAACGCTGCCTTGTTGAAACTTCAGCAGCTAGCTTTAGATGCAGGGGCTCCCGGACGAGACAGCGTATTCGGTTTTGGTGTGCTGCCTTAAATTAAGCGTGCTGTTCATTATAGAACTTATATTAACGCCCACTAAAAATGAACGTTAATGCCTAACTCAGCAATGGTTTCTTGGTAATTTGCGCCATCGACACTAGAAGCAAAGTCTCCATATTGCGTAGACAGTTTGATATCAACATTGTTGTGAATGGCGTAATCGGCACTCATCTCAACAACGTGTCTGTCGTCTTCCCTGCCTATACCTCCATCTTGTTCTGAGGCGTAATCTCTTACATCTAATTGATAGGCAACCGTAAGCTTCAAGGGTTTACTAAACACCGCTAGAGGATAGGTGTACGCTAGATCCATCCCGATACCGGTGTAATCGAACACATTATTTTGGGCATTTTCATTTTGATACTTAAGTGCGATTTGGAAGAAGTCTTCCCCTTCGAAGAAGTAAAATAGGTCACTGCGCACAGCAGCTGCTTCACTATCTCGAATTGGCGCACCTTCAGGCGTGTTCTCGAATTGTTTATCGATTAGGTCGCTACTAACACGCAAGTAAGTGCGCTGCCCCAACAATTTTCCGACAGATAATCCAGACTGTTGATAGGTGAGGAAGTCACGCCCGTCTAGCTCAGCGCTAGCGTGATAGTAGTGCGCTCCTAGTTTGGCGAAGTCAAACGCATAGCTGGTGCTAACGGACAGTGTGGTAAGGCCAAGATCGAACTCGCTTAGCGTTTGATAGTTGGTATTCGCCTGACTTACCGACAGTACATTTTCCCATTTCGCTGTGGGCTTCACCAGCACCTTTAGCTGAGCTTCTGACTGTACCGCGCCGTCGGCCACATCTGAATTCGTATCGAGCTCGCTAACGCTCACATTGCTATCAGAGCGGTACCCTAAATAGCCAGACCCTGAGAATGAAATCGTTTGGTGTTTTGCGTTTGTATGATTCGCATCTTCATCATTGTGCGAGTGACTGTCAGAGCCCGCATAAGCAGCGCTACTACCGAGTAAAACAGCTGCCACGGACAGCGATAGGCATTTGCGGCCGCCACGAATAAGGTTGTTTGTTGTTGATGAGTGTTGAAGTATTTGCGTATTCATTGTTGTTACCTACCACAGAGAAAGTGAAACTTAGCGATTGCTGTTTTTAAGGAGAGACGTGAGATTTGACTTGAGGTGCTCGCTTTAGGGAATGCACGATAGCGAGGCAGTGTATTCGCACCTGCAGCCTAGACCTTAAATAGCGGCTTGCCTTTCTATTTGGACAAGCCGCACTCAGACTTTAAGGTGGCTATTTAACGTGCTAGCTCAAGGTTGCTCTGCGCCCACCTAGTGGTTTAGGCCTTTATATTAAAGGCCAAGCGCACCTGAAATACTTGAAGCTACGTTGTCGTTTACAGTGCTTGTTACGGCGCTTTCAACCGAACTCGCCACGGTATTATTTACCGTACTTGCTACGGTGCTATCCACCGTGTTTGCTACCGTGCCTTCTACCGTACCTTCTACCGTATTTCCTACCGTATTTGCGACTGTTGCTGACACAGTTTGCTCGACTGTATTTGAAACTGCGCCTTCTACAGAGCTATTCACCGTACTTGCTACCGTGCTTTCTACCGTATTTCCTACCGTGTCAGTAATCGTTCCTTCGACAGCGGTGCCAACCGTTCCGGTTACAGAACTGGTCATTGAGCTTGCTACGGTGCTGGCTGCTGTATTGGCTACGCCGCCGTTTACCGCACTTTCGATGGTGCCTGCAGCCGTGTTCGATAAGGTACTGCCTGCTGCTGTTTCTGCAGTATTGTTTAGTGCACCACTTACACTGCCAGCTAGCGAACCTCCTGGGGTATTTTCCGCACCATTGTTTGTTAGTGAACCGATTTGGTTCAATGCCAAGCTTGGCGCTGCCTGCGCTGTACTTTCTGCTTCACTTTCTGCTCCATCGACTTGTTCTGCATTTCCAGACGCTGATGACAGTACAGATAATGACCCAGACACACTACTTGTCAGTGCGCCTGCCACTGGCGAAGTTATCGAGTTCGCCATATCTGATGTTGCAGAAACTTGACTCACTCCCTGATCGGCAGATAGATCGTTGCTTGTTTGGTTTGCGGATAATTGTTCACCGGTATCGGCTGAGCTCTCGGTGGACATTTGGCTCTGCGTAGATGCTTCGCCTTCGGCAGAAGTCTGTGTATTAACCCGATTTGCAGACTGTGTAGTTGCACCGCTTGTTAGTGAAAGCGATGCAGAAGTCGACGCATTAGCTGATGTGTTAGCAGAGAACGTGGTTTCTTGAGCCAACACAGACGTTGACGCGATACCTAAAGCCAGTGCAATTGCAGTATTTAACTTTTTCATCCGTTTATCTCCGTTTTTCATAAAGGACACTGAGATAACGATTGAAGAAAAGTTTTTATTCCGCACTGAGTTTGATTTTTTTAAAAGAATTAAAAAAGCCCTGTAAAAACAGGGCTTTTCGAACTATTTTTCTGAAGCAGTCATGCTCTTTTCCCACCAGGGAAGTGAAAAATCTATATTATCTGGGTCGTAAGTTTTGGCATATTTCATTTTAACTGAACTCCAAAACGCAGCTTTGAAAGCAGGGTCGTAAATAACAAACTCCCCCTTTTCGCGATACTGTTCAAACAGTTTTTGATAAGCTCCTACCGGTGTTAACGGGTTATCCTGTTGAAAAACCACATCTCCGCCGTACGCTTCGTAAAGGGCTTTCGATACTTTCCAGCTTTTTGCCATGCCTTCCGCCATTGCGAAACGGTAACGCTCTAGCTCTTCATCTTGATAGGCGCCATCGCTGTCCAAATCAACGGTCCATAATTTTATTACAGAATACGCAGATTGAATTTCGCTTTCATTTGGCTCTATCGCATTTTTATCGGCAAAATCTGAAAGAACAGACTCGGTAATTTTATTACCAAGTGCACGCTGAGCTAAAATAGCTCGTACTTCTTTCTCAGACTTGTCAGTTAAAATAGACTGAAAACGGTCAACATCAGCCTGTGAAGGCTGTAGTTCAGTATTAGAAATAGATTTGTTGAACAAACGAGCAATAATCTCGTTTGCGGCTTGCGGTGTATTAATCCCAAGCGAAACCACTATGGCTGCAAATAGCACCATAGGAATAACGTTCGAACGCGTCACTTTGTATGCTTCCCTAAGTTCCAATAATTAGCATAAGCACAAGACACATTCATTTATTATTGTAAGAATTTTCCGTTGTCTTGCGAAATGACATCTATAAGGCTTTATACTTTAGATTAGTTTTGTTTAAAATTCCACTTTCTTACGCATAGATTTTTTAGCACCTTGTTGTTTTTTTACATCTACACGACGTGCTTTTGCCGCACGGCTCACCTTTGTTTTTATGCGCGGTTTTTGTTCAATTGTCGCAGCCTTTATCCACGCAACAAGTCGCGCTAGCGCATCTTCTCTGTTTTGTTCTTGCGTTCGATAATTTTGCGCTTTAAGCACAAAAACACCGTCGTTGGTAACGCGACTATCTTTAAGCTGAAGTAGCTTTTCTTTCAGCTTTTCAGGCAGCGATGATCCATTTATGTCGAAGCGTAAATGTATGGCGCTACTTACTTTGTTCACATTCTGCCCACCGCTACCTTGTGCTCGAATAGCTTGCAATTCAGCTTCGCTTTCATCTATCGCGATAGAAGGGGTTATTATTAATTCCATCTCAAATCCTAATACGTCATGGCGTAACCACGTAAACGTTGCAGCACTAGCGGCCCTACATCTATAGGTCACTATCACTACTGCTTACTTGACCATTTTTGCGTTAACCGATAGGTTGTTTTTTATCCTTATTTTGGACATAAAACATGATCATCGCATTGCTCATCATTATTTGTATCTTTGTAGCGCTTATTTGGTTTACCGCCAAAATGGACAGCAATATCGAAGCTTCATTCACACCATCAGGAAAACTTACGCCTGTTGATGGTGGAATTATTCACTGGCAAAAGCAAGGAAACGGTCCGGCGCTTGTGCTGATTCATGGGTTACTTGGCAATAGTAACAATTTTAGCGAATTAGCAAAAACCCTCGCTTCCCGCTACACGGTCTATACCGTTGATCGTCCAGGCAGCGGATTTTCGAGCCGCTACAAAAGCACATCCGCTAGCTTCGAACAGCAAAGTAAAATGATACTCGAGTGGATGCAAAAAGAGGGAATAGGTAGTGCGAGCATCGCTGGGCATTCAATGGGAGGAGGAATTGCACTGAGGATGGCAATCGATGCACCTGACAAAATAAAATCGGTTTCGCTTCTATGCCCGTTAACTACACCACTAAAAGGTGGTGCCGGGCCTCTTTCGGTGCTTTACATACCCAATGAATGGGTACGCAGCAGTGTTGCAAAAACCATTGCCAGTCCACTGCGTGCAAAGTTAGGTAGAAAACAAGTCGCACAAATTTTTCACCCCGAACCTGTCCCCCCGTCCTTTTCAACTGAAGGCGGTGGTTTGTTAGCGCTTCACTCTCGAAGCTTTTATGAAGGTAGCAGAGATACAGTATCTGCGCAGGGCAGTCTGCACCGTCAGCAAACTCGTTATGAAGAGATTCAATGCCCTGTTGGGGTATTGTATGGTGAAAAAGATACTATCTTGAGGCCCGACGAGCACATCACCGCGGTAACAAAGGCAATAGGAAGTGCGGTACACAAAATTATTTCTGGCGCTGGCCACATGATCCCCGTTACTCAGGTGCAAGCGTGCGCAGACTTTATAATATCGATTGACGAAAGCGCTTAAGTAAGTGGCTTAGTGAAGCCTTGCACCTGCCTTTTCAACGTGCTCTTTATGAGAAAACTCAACAACGGCGAGTGTGCGCTCTCGACCATAAGTCGACTGCTTCAGTTTACGAAGCTGATCGGCGACTCTCTCAATGCCGTCATACGCTTTACACATTTCAAAAGGGGTCGCGCCCAGCGTTATATTGTAACTGCTAAACCACGCCTTCATTTGCTCACTGTCCCCATCTGACAATGAAATGAGTAAATGATACATACGAATAAAAGCGAGCTGCTTTCTGTACTCTGATGTGCCACTCTCAAACCCAAGTAGCGTAGTCTGCGCCAAAGAAGATGGAGAAATACCCAATATTTCAGAAGCTTGCTTGATATTTAAACCGAGTTCCTGGTATGCCCAAGTGAAGGCTTTCGTAACAACGCTGGTAGGAAATAGTGATCTATTCATAATATCGCCTCGTTTCATCGAACAATGTTATACAGATGTTATGAAACGTTGCGAAATGCGTACCAAGTTTTATCTACAGCTTCATTGCTACTTTCTCACGATGCAAATCGATGCCATCTTTATCGACGGAAAATCCTTTTGAAGACAACCAATCAACAGCATCTTCTATGGAATCCACAAAAATATAATCAATATTGGTATCGCGATACACGCGTTTAAGTTGCGCCTGCGTGGTTGCTCGAACGCTTGACTCTCCCATCACTAATGCCACATGAGTGAGCCCTATGGGATTTACCGAAGCCACACGTTCGTGAAGCAGCGCTTCAGCATCAGGAATGAGTAGTGATTCGCCAACAACACTAACAATATCGCACCAAGCTTTCCCATGTAAGCACTCGGAAAGCGTGCGATACTCACTGGCAAAGCTATTTACACACTCTCTGTTCCACGGCCCATAAGCTTGCGTTAGCACCGCATCACCACAGCGTGTAATAATAAATTCGCCATGAGCATACTGCATATAACCACCTAACTACTTCGATAAAATATTAAGCTAGCAAATACCGTTAAGGCGATATATGCCTTTGACTACGAGTTGTTTTGAAACAACACGTAGTCAAAGTATGGTTCAGTATTGAGAAAATTGAAAATTAAGCGGCAAGAATGTTGATCAGCTCAGCAAACGTAGGGCGGCCCTGTATATCAAGCGGCAAACGCAGCTCTCTAGCAATGTCACTCACGCTGATTACGCCACGAATTTCATGGCTGTCTCTGTCCATGACAAGGCAATGGTGCTGCCCGTAGTCTTTGAGTGTTTCTATCACGTCCCCCACTGATGAACGTATTAGCTCACTGAAATCGAACGACATGAGCGAGGTTTTAGGACGCATGAAATCATGAACAGTGAGCTCTTCTCGCTTAATCTTAAGCTCGCTCACACGCTGAATGATTTGCTGTTCACCGACATCGTGACTGGTCACAATACCAATGAAACGGTTCTCACTGTTTACCACCAGCATCATACGAACATGAGACTGACGCATAATCGACTCTATTTTCGTCGCTGGAGTTCGAGCATCAATAACGTGTGGTAAGTGCTGCTTAAAGTCAGTGAAGACCGCCATAGCAGATGATTTTACAGTAATGGTGTTTTCAACAACCGGCCATGCCAATGTATCGATAGCTTCGGTTTTATATAGATTTAAGGCGTGCATACCTTTCTCCTAATCAAAAATAAAAAATTCAGTTTTTTAATGATTAAGTGAAAGAAGGTGGCCCTCGAATGATGTTATCGCGCTGCCTAGTAAAAGCTTTTGCATCAATCGTTTTTCCAGCCGAAAACCGGTATTTTTCCAAGCCGCTGGTGATGTCGACAAACGAAATGCCATCATCAATGTCGTCGTCAGATACTTCAAAAGCGGTGCTTTCCCATTCGCTAATGAGGGTTGAGAGCGTATTTGCACTGTTCGACTGCCCCGCAATATTTTGCACACTTCTCCCCTCTCCCAATACGGAGACGGATACTAGTGATGAAAATAACGCTGGCAGAATAACGGCCAACAAAACGTACGAAACGCGCAAAGCGTACAACCTCTACTGAACTAAACAACATTGAAGCAAAGCAGTCACTTTTGTTACTGCCTATTTAAACTATAAGAGTATTTAGCGCGTTTAATAGAGGTGTTTAGCGCATTTTATCGACCATTAAACGACGCGTCTTCGAAAACTAACCGTGTCGCGACTCAGGTTTGGTGGGTTGTTTGCTGTACATTCGTTCTAAAAACAAGAACGAACACTCCCATTAAATGTGATGTTTAGCCAACGTAATTAGAAATACACTAGATTCAACTGATCCATAAGGTGTTTTTCAGCGGTCATTTAGCGTTTGAGATAACGCATTAACTGAAGGTCTAAACAACCTGATTGCAAGTAAGTAATAACGGAAGTGATATGAAACCAAGATGGTCCAGACCTATAGTTATTTTGCATTGGATATCTGCCATTGCCATTGTCGGCATGTTTGCTTCAGGGCTGTGGATGGTCGACCTCACATATTACAGCGACTGGTATAAGACGGCACCGCATTGGCACAAGAGTGTTGGATTAATTTTGCTTGCCATCACTGTTATTCGCTTAGTCACGCGCGTTGTTACTTCACGGCCGCCGTCACATGGCACCCCGTTAGAAAAAAGGTTAAGTCGCATAGGTCATGGGCTTTTGTACACCTTGATTATCATGCTATTCGCGAGCGGCTATTTAATTTCAACGGCCGATGGAAGAAGCATCGACGTATTTAATTGGTTTTCTGTACCTGCAATGGGCGAGTTCTTTGAAAATCAAGAAGACATTGCAGGAGAGGCCCATTTTTATATTGCGTGGTCAGTGATTGTATTGGCGATCATTCACGCGCTGGCTGCGCTGAAACACCACTTTATTAGTAACGATGACACACTGAAGCAGATGTTACGGCTTCGATGATATTGAGAAGAAAGGAGAAATGATGAAGAAGTTAACACTTGCCCTGGCCGCTGCGCTGTCTTTAAGCACCGCTAACGCCGCAGATTATGTGATTGATAGCAAAGGCGCCCACGCGTCTATCAACTTTAAAATTCAACACTTGGGCTACTCGTGGCTTACTGGTCGCTTCAACGATTTTAAAGGTACTTTTAGTTACGACGACGCAGCACCTAGTGCAGCAAAAATTATGGTGACTATCGATACCGACAGTATCGACTCAAACCACGCAGAGCGTGACAAGCACCTTAAGAGCGACGATTTCTTAAACGTTGACGACTTTCCAGAGGCGAAGTTTGTCAGCACAAAAATTGTCGATAAAGGCAATGGCATGATGGATGTAATGGGTGACTTCACGCTTCATGGTGTGACAAAGCCTATTACAATTGAAGCCAAAAAGATTGGCGAAGGCAAAGACCCATGGGGCGGCTATCGTGCAGGCTTTATGGGCACAACGACGATTGCACTTAAAGATTATGGCATCGACTATGATTTAGGCCCAGCATCGCAGACGGTAGAATTAGAGCTTCACGTTGAAGGCGTGAAACAATAGCTATTTACATTTAGTCCCAGCGAACTAAATTTATGATTTAAGAAAGCCCCAAACATGGGGCTTTTTTTACATGTGGTTAGTGAAGCTTCAGCTTAGGGCTGATGGCCTGACTTAACTTCTTCACAAGGAGCTTTAGAGCACCTTTAATTTTTCCGTGTACTGCAAACTGGTGCATATTATACAAAGAAACGTAAACCAACTTAGCTAGACGCCCTTCAATGAACATACTGCTGTTTGACAGTGAGCCCATTAAGCTTCCAACAGTGCTGTATTTACTTAAGTGAACCAAGGATCCATAGTCCTTGTAAGTAAAATCTTTCGTGTCTTTTTGATTAAATAACGACGTTATATTATGCGCAACAATATCCGCCATTTGGTGGGCAGACTGCGCTCGAGGCGGCACCCACTTCCCATTTTCCTGCTGGAAACCGCAGCAATCGCCTAGCACCCAAATATTCTTATGAGATGAACTGCGAAGCTGCTTATCAACAAGAATTTGATTGGCTCTGTTCGTTTCAAAAAGCGCAAGCTTTGTTATGAAGTCCGGTGCTTTCACCCCCGCAGCCCACACCATTAAATCAGCGTCAATCCGACCACCGTCTTTTGTGATCAGCCCTTTCGCGTCGGCTTCTGCCACCATGGTTTGCTCTTTAATGTCTACGCCCAACTTATGCAGCGCTTTTCTTGCAGAGTTTGCTATACGCTCAGGTAGCGCAGGCAATATACGCTCTCCCGCTTCTACGATCGTAATCTTAAGACGAGAAGCTGACATGTCTGGCATTCCGTACGCCTTGGACAAATTCGCCACATGGTGAAGTTGAGCGGCTAGCTCAGTACCTGTTGCTCCTGCCCCGACAATAGCGACATCAATTCTGGCGTCTTTATCTTCTTGCTGATTGATGCGGATTAGCTGATTAAGAAGCGCTCTGTGAAAACGTTCAGCTTGCTTTAACGAGTCAAGAAAGTAGCAATGCTCAGCAACGCCAGGTGTGCCAAAGTCGTTACTCACGCTGCCAACCGCCAGCACTAACTGGTCATAATGAATCTCGCGTTCAGGTAAAACCTGAGTCCCTTCTTCATCGATTAAAGGCGACAAGGTTATGGTTTGCGCTTGCGCGTTAAGCGAGCACATTTCACCTAATTGAAAGCGGTAGTGGTGAGCTGCAGCGTGGATGGCGTAGTCCACACCGTCTGAATGCTTATCAATTACACCGGCGGCCACTTCGTGTAATAGCGGCTTCCAGATATGGGTTCGACTGCGGTCGACGAGGGTAATTTCGGCTTGTTTCTTTCTCCCGAGGGTGCGGCTTAAGCGACTGGCTAATTCAAGACCACCAGCACCGCCACCAACAATTACTATTTTTTGCATGGGTATACCTATTAACAATCATTCCACGTATGTCGCCTGACCTTTCCAAGCGCTATACATGGCGTGACTGAGACCCATGCTGATGCCTACAGACTACGCCTAATGCCGCTGGGGTACAAGCAAATCACGGCAATAGTCTGTATTTTCAAGATTAATAATTATCTATTATGGCTGCTTATTTGAAGCTATAACGTGAACGATGCCGTTATCATGAAGTTTCGAGGCCGCCCAGGAAAGTAGCGAGGTCCTGTGAAGCTAGTAAAATCAGCGCGTTCAGCGTAGTCCGTATCAAATACATTGTTAACCCGCGCATACAATGTGACGTCTTCGTTCACGCTGTAGCGTACGCGCGCATGTACCAAGTCATGCCCCTCGTACTCGTTGAGATTTTCAGCGTCGGTGAAATAGCTCGAAACATGCTGCCACTCTAGCTGCGTTTGTACTTTGCTCGACATCTCAAAGCTTAAACGAGCGTTAAACTGAAGCTTTGGCGCAGTATCAATATCATTACCTTTAATGTCTTGTTCACCTGAGAGCTGACTGTGCTCGTAGGTATGCCTTGCGTATGTACCAGCAAAATCTAAGCGCAGTATATCGCTTAACGGTTGGTCAAAAGTAAGCTCTACGCCTCTATGCCACGTTTCGCCGTTGCTTACGTTGAAAAAGTCGCTGTCGCGGTAAATCACATTATCTTTTTGTAGGCTGTAAAGGCTAAGCGTATAGCTGCCGTCAAATAGTGTTCCTGTAACGCCCATCTCGATATTATCGGCCGTTACCGAGTCAAGATCAGTAACAGTTTGTGCACGCTGCAAACGATACAGCTCTGTTGCCTGAGGCGCGCGATAGCCTCTTGCGATGCCGCCAAATAACTGGGTTTGAGGGTTAAGTTGATAACGAAGTGAAAGCTTCGGACTAAAGTTATCAAAATCATTTTCGCTGTCTGCTGGTCTGGAATATCTGCAGCCGCCAAAACCGCACTGCGTGCCATCCTCGCGAACACGACCAACATTCATATTGTTGGTGTAGTCGTATTGCATAGACTCAAAGCGCCCGCCGACAGAAATAGCCCAACGCTCAGCTTGCCAATTGAAGGTAAAGAAAGGCGCAAGTAGCGTGGCATCTACATCATAATCATAGTGCTTTCCTACAGGTATGGTTTCAACCAAAAAGGCAGACCCTTCTGTGGCGCTGTCTTGTGACTGGGTTAATTCACCTTCTGTGTATTCTACGTCTAATCCTATATCTGCACTTAGGCTGTCATTAATGACGTAATTGAACTGAGACAGCACACCAACGCCTTTTTGGGCATTCGTTTCAAGGGGTTTGCCTGGAAGAAAATGCATTCTAAAACGCATGTCCTGGTTGCGTAAGTAAGGTGTAATCGACAGTGCATGACCACCGCTAAAGCTTGTATCGAACTTGCTCCATAGCCTAAAACTTTCTGCTTTTCGAAACGCTTCGGGGTTTGGGTTGCTTTTGGCTATTTGTGTATTTTTGTAGCTTTCAAACCCTTCGATGTAGCCGGCAGTTTCTTGGTCCAGATGGGTATAGGTAAGGCCGCTCGTGATAACCGTGCTGTCCCACTCTAGCCTGTGGCGAAGCGAGACTTTCTCTTGGTCAACGCCCTCTTCATTTCGATATCCTGTATCTCTGGTAACACTGGCGGCGATACCCACGCCACTGTGACCAAAGTCTTTCCCTTCTTTAAGCTTTACGCGATGAAACCCATAAGACCCGTAATCAACGCTAAGCTCTCCGTCGCCTTGGGTTGTGTCAGGGGTAATCACATTAATCACACCATGTATCGCATTAGAGCCATAAAGCGCTGACGCAGGGCCTTTTATCACGTCAATACGCTGTGCAATTTCACCGTGTGCTTCAAACAGCTCATTAATATTGCAAAAACCTGCTGCGCGCAACGCAATACCGTCTTCTGCTGCTAAAATTCCGCCGCACGCGCCAGCGCCGGTTAACACTGGCGAACGAAGGGCAGGTAAATACTCTTGCCCATTGCCCCGCTGTACGCCGGCACCCGCAATGTAATTCAGCGACTCTTGGATATGTTGAAATGAAAGCAGCGAAAGCGTTTCTTCTGAAATAGACGACACTGCATAACCGGAAGCATTCATATTTCCCTGTATACGAGAAGACGTGGTCTCAATTCTTTCTATTTCATTGGTTTGTTGAGCGATGGCTGCATGCGATAGCAGAGACACAGCTAGCAACGACAGAGGAAAGCTTGGGGCAAAGCGCATTATCTATCCTTATGATGACAAAATGTTTTTTTAGCAACTGATGCTAGTGTATCGTTAATTTAGGCAAGAATGGGTTAAAACTCGCTAAACTGTTGCGGCATTTTGACAATTACGTCATATCTCTGATTTAAGCGTTGGCGTAGACGTTGCAGTTCGCAGACTTTACTGTCACAACACAAGTCTTAGTTTTATACACTATTTCTAATTTACGTGTATCTAACGCATATAGACTGGCAGTACGTTAGTAGATTGCAGCAATGGGTTAACCACTCTTTGCCTGAGTAAAACACCAAACTTTGTTCGCTGGAGGAACCATTGGACACACTTATTCCTAGTCTTTCACAGCTTATCGAATTCGCTGTTGCCCCCGTATTTTTACTTACCGGTATTGCGGGCTTCCTCAATGTTATGTCGTCTCGGCTGGGCCGAATATCAGACAGGGTGAGGGTGGCAGAAAGACAGATTCATACCCTTTCAGACCCGCATATTGTCGATCGCTCAAAGAAAGAAATTAAGGTGCTATGGCGCAGGGTAAAAGTGATTAACTGGGCGATTGGGCTGTGTGTCGCCGCTGGACTAATGGTGTGTACCGTCATTATGGCGCTGTTTTCTGGGTCGCTATGGGTTGTCGATTTAAAAACACCAGTCATCGTATTGTTCATACTGGCTATGATGTTTCTAATCAGTGCGCTCATTGTTTTTCTGGTTGAAGTAAAACTTGCGACAAATACCATAAATATGGTCAGAACCATTCGTTAGCCACGTATCGACAACGGCTTACTCGCTGGCGTTCAATTGATCCCATCAGCGACACACCAAAAAGGCGGATAGAGCGCAATGTTTACCTTCTCTATCCGCCTACTTATTTTTAGGCTGTCGCGATTGGCTTAGTTTTGAAACTAACATTCATATGCAAAGAAGCAACGTTGCCTCAATGTTTGCCATACTATCTACTACTCGTCCTCAGCGAGTGTATCTAATACAGAAAACAGAACGTTAGCGCCAATTCGCGACACTTCATCGTCGTACTTGTTCTCTACGTTAACGCCTTCTTGACCGCCAGCCAAATCACTAATAGCTCGAACAATAATCCAGTCAACGTCGTTAACGGTACATACTTGACCTATTGCGGCTGACTCCATCTCAGTTACTTCGGCATTGAACACGTCTCTTGTCCACTTTCGATACTCGCGGTTATCCATAAAGACAGACCCGGTAATACCATTTCCGCCTACAAAGAGCTCGGCATCCCGCTCACCAAGCACGCGCTGCGTTGGCATAGTGCTCATAGCTTGTTTCGCCGCAGTTAAAAGACGCGGTGTCGCGCTGAAATAGGCGGTATCTTGTGGTTTATCCATCCCCTCTTTCACAATAAGCACTTCGTCAGGATGAATGAAGTGAAAGGGCTTATATTTTGGTGTGTGAGGATCTTTAGCGCGGCGTTCATCTTGCTCTTCAATGAACTTTGCATAATATTCAGGCAGTATGTATTCCCCCGGAGCATTCGGATCTTCATTGGTGTACACACTCTCATCATGGTAGTACCAACGCGCCGGAACAATGACGTCACCCGGTTGCCATTTTGGGTTAACCGCTCCCGCAATCCCCATGTAAACCACTTGCTTAACCGGAAAGTAATCCAACGCCATCTGCATAGTCATAGCAGCGTTTGCAATGCTCATTCCAGTAGCGAATATTAATATTGGCTCGTCGTGATAGGTACCTATGCGATACGTAACGCCTTTGATGGTTGTGGTTGTGTGAATGGATGCATTGGGATCTTGCTCAATACGATTAAGGATACCCTGCATTTCGGGTGCGTAGGCTACGGTAACAGCAGTAAACGCAGGCTGTGAGAACGCGGCGGGCCCGTATGAAGCGCCATCGGACGTTTTAGTAGAAGTACAACCGCCCATCCACGAGGTGGAGAGCAGAACAATAATCATCAAAGTAAACTGTTTCATTCGCGATTCTCAGCTGCATAGTTAGTGAATAGTTAAACTAGCACTTTAATCGGGCAAAGAAACGCTGGATTTCAATAATTTACCATTTAAAAACATAAAGAAAACATCTTTAAAACAAGGCGAGCTCCAAAATTACTTTTAGCTACAAATGCGAAGAGAATGCATAACTTTCCAATGTAAGCATTGCGTAAAGACCTGCTTCAAAAGCGTTCATCAACGTTAAAATACGGTAGAATTCGACTATTTCCGTCGTTAATTTGCTACAAATGAACAGTCAAAATACTGCGGCCAATAAAAAGGATTAACTAAGCGCCATGAATACTAAATTACTTCGCTCTCTTCAGGTTTTTGTTGCAGTAACCGATAGCGGTAGCATGAGTGTAGCTGCGAGAGAGCTGCACATGACTGTCTCTGCTATTAGTCAGCAGTTAAGAAAGCTAGAACACGATATCGGCCTTAGCCTTTTTAACCGAAATACCCGAAGTTTGAGCCTAACGGAAGCAGGGCGCATCTATTACGAAACCAGTAAGCAAATGCTACAAACCGCAGAACTTGCCCAGCAAAAAATTGAAAGTCTGCAGGATGATCCCACAGGTAAAATAAACATCATTGCGCCGGAGGGTTTTGGCGGAGGACTGTTAAGCGAGCCACTGAAAAAGCTTTGTGAAGAATTTCCTAAAATAACTATTTCTTTAACCGTAACTGACGAGCCTAAAGACATTATCGCTTCCAGTGCCGATCTTGTTCTTTGCTTCGCCCCAGTATCAGATACAAATTTCAGCAGTTTGGTACTCGCGACCTGGAAGCGCATTTTATGTGTCTCTGCAGACCATCCACTTGCAAACGAAACTCTGACTTCGCCTGAAGCGCTTAACGCGCATACATACATTGCTCACAGACATATTGAAGAATACGTCATGAAGCACGAAAGCGAAGGCGAGTATGAATTGGATACACAACGCATTGATGTCAACTCAATGCAGACATTGATTAAACTTACTCAAGATAGTGTTGGCTATGCGGTTCTTCCCGAACCAGAAGTGAGACATCTATTAAAGTCTGGTGAAATGAAGCAGCTCTTCACTGACTGGGAGTTACCAGATTATACGGTTTATGCGGTTACACCGAAAAGGGAGCTAATGCCTGCAAAAATCGGCGCAGCAATTACATGTCTTCAAGATTTATTTGCGCAAATTTAGTCGTTAAACAGCGCACAAGAACCCCATCGCACATAAAAAATGCGACGTTATACCAGTGTGCATAGGTCATTACCAAAAAGGCAGCGTAAATACGCTGCCTTTCTTATTTAACTTGGCTTCTTTGAAATTAGAAACGAGTGTTCATTTGAACACTTAGAATGTGCGCAGTAGCTGACTGTGTGCCTGAGAAGTTAGTGGTAAAGTCAGTACCAGGAAGAACATTGCTTAGAATCGTTCTATCTTTGTCGATATTCGCTTCACGGCCATCTATGAATACGTAAGCCACGTCTATTGATGTATCTTCGCTAACCGTGTAAGTCATACCACCAGAGAACCAATGACGGTCTGTATCTGGGATACTTAGTGAGCGGTTTTCTACCGATACCACACCGTCATCATAAGCATAGCCAGCACGAAGGGTAATTTCATCGTTTAGGATGTAAGTTACACCAAGCGCTGCACGCCATGAGTCGTCGAAATTCTCTTCTTTAATTAGGAAATCGATGCCGTCTTCTAGGTTAGCTTCAAGCTTCTCAAACGTACTCCAGTCAGTGAAAGTAACACTTGCTTGTACAGACCACTGATTGTCAATTTTTTGATCAATCGCTAGCTCTGTAATCGCAGCAAGGTTCAAATCTAGACTACCAGGCTGGTTTAAGTTGATAGGAAACACTGGCGTCTCTGAAGATACCGCGCCTTCAAGTTCTAGTTTCGTTTCTGCACGGTATGAAAGCGCAACATTAGTCATATCAGTTGGTTGCCAGAAAATACCAGCGTTCCAACCATAGCCCCAATCGTCACCTTCCATGCTAAACAGTGAATTGCCAGGAGTAAGCGTAGGCAATGTAATACCTAATGCTTCTGCTGTTGGCGCTAGGCCTGCAACAGTGCCCGCTAGCGTGTTTGATACACCAGAACCAATTTCAGCTTCAGCGTAAGTGATGTTTAAACCAAAACCTACCATAAGCTGCTTATTCACTTTATAAGATACAGCAGGGTTTAGGGTTACCGTTTTTACTTCAGCTGTGTCAGCAAAATGCAGCGCACCAAAATCATCAGAGTAATCTGAACGAAGACCGTAGGTTGTAAATACACCTACACCAGCAGATAGCTTTTCATTAATTGGGCTTACATAAAAGAATCCTGGAACAAAAGCAGTATCTGCAATGTTGTCTTCTGCTGCTGGCATAGGTTGGCCAACTGGGGCTTCGCCTAACGCATAGCTAACATCACCATCGATATCTACGTTCGGATCGATAAAGCTTACTGATGCACTGAACTCAGCTTCTTTAAATACACCAATCGCTGCAGGGTTAGTTGCTAAAATGGAGGCATTCTCTGGCTTAGCCGCTTGACCAGCCATGGCACGGCCTAGACCGTTTGCACTGTGTTCATTAACTTGGAAACCAGCTGCCAGCGCAGAAGAAGAGGCTAAGGTAGCAAGCGCTAAGCAAACTGAGGCACGTAAAGAAAACTGTTGCTTCATAAGATACTCATTGTAAAAGGGGAAAATTGCATCGGGCATTCTACGGATCTGAGTACTTTTGTTCAATGCAAGTAAACGCCATTTACGCACTTTTATCTCATTTTTTACAATTATAGCTACAACTTCGACGCATTTATAAGCAACTTTGATAAAACAGCGTTAACGAAAGATCTCAATATTGTTAACGCCATTTTAATTAACTATCACTAACACCTATTGGAAATGCAAAAAGGTTTCACTCAAATTTATAAACAGGCTGAGTTATAGGTTGTGTTTATGTCTATAACCCCCACCCTATTTTAAACAGCGCAGATGCAACCGTGTTTAGCGACGCGCTTTTACATTCGATAAGACGTCGACCATTTGTGCTTGTAACAGGAGGACACCATGTCAACATACAAAGCAATTACACTCGTTAATCGCCCCCATGACAGAAAAATTGGGCCACATTTATTTGAAAGCAAAGAGCTCGAAATTCCCACGCCTAAAGACGGTCAAATTTTGATAAAGCAAACTCACATGTCTTTAGACCCTGCGATGTTAGGTTGGATGAGTGAAGACAGAGAGAGCTATATTCCACCTGTGGAGCTTGGCGATGTAATGCGCTCAAGCGGTGTGGGCGAAGTGGTTGAGTCTAACAACCCTAATTTTTCGGTTGGCGACAAAGTTATGGGAATGACTGGCTGGAGTGAATATGTGCTCAGCGACGGTTCTGGTTTTAACAAACTTCAGCCTGGCATTATTGAGGAAATGGCCCTTTGTGTTTTTGCACTACCAGGCCTAACGGCCACAACAGGTTTATATAATTTTGGCGAGCCCAAAGAAGGTGAGACACTTATTGTTACGGGTGCAGCAGGTTCTGTAGGCTCAATTGTAGGTCAGCTTGCTAAAGCAGACGGGCTGCGTGTAATTGGCGTAGTAGGAAGCAAAGACAAAGCCGATTGGATTGTTAACGAGCTTGGGTTTGATGGCGCTATAAACTACAAAACTGACAATTTAGAAGAAAAGTTAGCCGAACTAACACCAAATAAAATAGACGTCTTCTTTGAAAATACGGGCGGTCCTATTCAGCAGCACATTTTTAACAGAATGAATGCCCATGGCCGAATTGTGGTATGTGGAATGATTGCCGATTACCAGTCTGAAAAGCCGTCACCGGGCCCGAACTGGATCCCCCTGATTAAAAAGCGAATTAACATTCGCGGTTTTGCTATGCCTGATCACTGGGGTGAAATTCCACAACTACTGCAAAAGCTTTCACCTTATGTTCAACAAGGTAAAATCAAGTACCGTGCACACACTGTGAAAGGCTTAGAGAACGCCGAGAAGGGCCTAAATATGTTGTTTGAAGGCAAGAACACCGGCAAGATGATTGTGAAGCTGTAAGCCAATCGTGAAAAAGCGCAGTGTTATTCTAAGCACTGCGCCTGATTTAATACAAACTGGGCTTTACCTTTTTCTTTTGCTTCGTAAAGTGCTTTATCTGCTTCGTCAATAAGGCAATCAATAGACATGTTCTCGGCCGACTTGGCAAACACCACACCAATGGAACAACTCATTAAAGGATGCTTTGCATCTTGTGCATGTTCTAGTGCTGCTTCTGTCCACTTATTCAAAAGTGCATCACAGTGCTTCTCAACTTGTTCTTTCTGAATGTCGCTCAATACAACAATAAACTCTTCCCCACCGTACCGACCTAATATGTCTGTCTCTCGCTTAAAGACCTGCTTCATAATGCGGGCTTGTATTTTTATGGCTTCATCCCCCTGCTGATGACCAAAACAGTCGTTATATTTTTTAAAGTCGTCTAAGTCGAGCATCATCACGGCCATCGACACTTTATGACGCTTACTCAACGCCAACAGTTTTTCACTCTGCTCTCGTAACGCACGCCGATTCAATAAATCAGATAAGGGGTCAAATTTGCTAAGTTTAAGTAGCCTGTCATTGGTTTCTTTTAACATGCGTACGCTGCGATCTAACCGATAACGGGCATAGACACAAATAAACAAAGACCCAGATACAAATGCCATTGAAATTGGAACTCTGTCACCATAAACCGGCGCAACCCACATTAACCCCAAAAAACCCAGAATGTTGATGACGTTGGCTGCTAGCGCTAATTTAAAGGCAATGCCCAGCGCAAACACACAGAAGAAAGCATATAAAATGGTGCCCTCGTAGGGGAAAATGAAGCTGTGCTCTTCCCAGCAAACCCATATTAACCAGTAGTTGCTGTAAGAAAGCGCAATAAGTAACCCTGCGAAAATGTAGGCTCGATGCTGAATGAACCTGCGCCAGAAGGAGAGTACAACAACGACGAGTATAATAGGGAATTGAAGAAGTAAGCGATCGAATATGTACAGCTCGTACATGCTGCTTGGTAATAGCATCAAGTCAGCAGCCATAAAGGCAAGCACAAGTAGAGCACCAATGATCAGCGCAATTCTCAGCCGAAGTAGCTCGCGGGGTTTATTGATTTGCACACGCCACCTTAAGCAATAAGTTACTGTTAAAGCATCTATATATTAGCCCATGGTGAAATCACCCACGGGCTCTTACAACTTCAAATTACTGAAGCTGCATCACTTTAACTATTATCAGTGACTTCTTGATTAAGCGCCAGTTTTGACAAACTTTCTTGCAGTGCCTCAACGGTGACAGGTTTGGTAACGATGTCGTCCATCCCCGCTTCTTTAAATGACACGTGCCGCTCTTTGAATGCTTCGGCGGTAAGCCCTATAACCGGGATTTTGCTAAGCTCTCCATCAAGCTTTCGAATGCGTTTTGTCGCTTCAATGCCGTCCATCACTGGCATGTGCACATCCATGAAAACAACATCAATACCGCCCTCTTCTACTCGTGCAGCGGCTTTCAATCCATTATCAACGTGCTCAACATCACATTTCAGCTGTTCTAAGAGTGCCTGTGCTACCACAGCATTAATGGCATTATCTTCAGCCAACAGAACTTTAATACCTTCTGGTAAGCTAGCGCGCTCTGCTTGTCGCGCGGAATCCGAATCGGCCGACGACTCCACCACGCGACGACTCTGCACCTTGGCGGTAACGGTGAAACATGAACCTTCACCTACTTTGCTCACCACCTTAATATCACCACCTAATATTTGTGCAAGCTGCTTTGCAATAGCAAGACCTAGCCCAGTGCCACCGTATTTACGCGTAATTGATGAATCGGACTGCGTAAACTTATCAAAAATATGCTCGAGTCTGTCTGGCTCAATACCAATACCGGTATCTTTAACCGCAATTACCAAATGGTTCTCGCTCACGGTATCCTGTGAAGGCTGTTTGAGTTTGGCGGAAATAGTCACCGTGCCCTTATGAGTAAACTTAATTGCGTTACTCACCAAGTTAATGATTATCTGGCGTAACTTCGTAATATCACTGGTTACTGCCACCGATTCCATGTTCTTACTTTTGTAAACCAAACGCGTACTATTGGCGCTAGCATTGGTACCCAGTAGCGTAATAAGGTCATTCAGCATTGCGTCAAGATCGAACTCTGTAACGTCAACTTCTGACATACCTGATTCAATTTTTGAGAGATCCAGAACATCGTTGATAACGGTCGCTAGAATAGACGCCGATGATTTCAAATCGCTGGCATACTGATGCTGTTTATCCGACAGTTGCGTATCAAGAAGTAGCGTTGCTAATCCCTGAATACCGTTCAGTGGGGTGCGAATTTCGTGGCTCATTACTGCAAGAAAATCCGTTTTTGCGCGGTTTGCTTGCTGAGCTTGAGCAACGTATTGCTCTATTTCACCAGACATTGCCTCAACGTCTCGCGCTAAACTACCTAACTCGTCGTTTTGCTGTAAGTCTATACTGACCTTCTTATGGTCAACCGCAATGCGACTTGCTGCTGATTTTATTTTTTCGATAGGAGAAACAACAAACACCTGTGTGACTCTTCCCATAAGCAAACTGACAATAACGACAGCAAATAGCGTCACTAATGACGTTAGCCACGCAATAGTAGATAGGAAAGATTGCAGTGCGTCAGCAGGCTGTAATACGGTAACTTTCCAATTCCATGGCGCAAATTCCGCACACGCAAATAACACGTCAGCATCGTTAATATTCGACTCACCAAAGGCGACCTTACGACTGGCAATGGTTGCGATTGTCGCATCTTCGACATTAGGAACCACAGTGTGCTCCATCGTACTAAACACCACAGTATCGGCACTCTTGTCACTGATCGCAAAGTGGCGGTCGGTGGCTTGCTGCAACGACTTTAACTCTTCAAACACTTCCTTTTGATAGGCCTCGCGAAACACAGGCACATTCTCTAGGCCCGACTCAATAAGCAGTTCACGTCTTTCGTCAATGATCTCTAAAACGTTTAATGTAAGCGTCTGAGTGAGGAGCTGATATTCTCTTTCGCGTACTGAATCGTACGCCGTCAAATAAGCCCAATACCCAGTAAGTGCCATACCAATTAATAAAATTGGAATGTAGATAACCAGCAGTTTCGATTTAATCCGCATACTTACTTCTAATTAGGCCTTATTGATACACATGTTTTTTCGACAGCTTCAAGTAGTTTGAAGGAATGGGCAACTGCAGTTTGATTGCTGTAGACACATTTACCGCTACAGTGTACGTATCCATTTTATCAACGGGAATGTCCCTCGCCGATTTTTTCTCAAGAATTAGCTTGGCTTTTCTTGCAGCTGATTTGCCAATACTCGCTGGCTCAGATACTACGCCAAGAAGCGCTCCTTCTTTCACAGAGGAAATGCTTTCTGCGAATAAAGGAAGCAGTCCCGTAGCTTCCTTTACCTTTGTTACTAAGCCATTCGATTCCGCGAGCGGCCCAGATGAAAGCCAGTAACCATCCAGCTCGTTTGTTTTTTGCTGCAAGCTGTTGATGATGCTGTCAGTCATTTCAACCAGTCCATCATCGCCTTCTATATACGGTGTACTAACAGCAACAAGATTTATGTTCTCGTAGTCACCATTCAGTGCCAGAAGTTGATTAACCAAGTTACTTGACGATGGGTATGTAGAATGGACTAGACCGATGGTAAAAAGCGATGAGGGCTTAGACGCTCTGAGCACGCCCTCTAACATATCTAGCTTTACCTTTGCGTCTAGCACGTGTGACTCGCCCGTCATGTTGCGTTCACTAACCGCACCAATAGCAGAAACTATTCCTTCTTCAACCGGTGCTGAGACCGCCATAAACAGCTTAGGTACATCAACAAACTCTTCAGACGCATTCAGCGCTCTGGTGGCAAGGGTCGCCACCGATACAATAAGGTCAGGCGCTGGGTTTTGTGCAAGCTCGGTAAGTATCTCCTTAGCACGAACTTCAGAGCCTTCGGCGTTATACGATGTTACGTTAATCTCGTGATCGGGCATAATCCGCGCAAGTTCCTTTTCGAACTCGGCCCGCGAATCAGCGACAATGGGAACAGGCAGTGTTTCAAGAACAATTAGGTCCAGGGTTTCTTTCGCAAAAGCAGCACTAGCGCCCCACATCAAAGATGATAAAGCTAAAAGAAGGGAAAACCAGACCTTTGTCATGACTGTGAACCTAACACAACTAACTGAAAATACGCACATATAGACGTATCATAAAGTTATTCGAAGGTCATTCATAGTGGAAGTTATAACCAAATATTCAATACTGGGAATAGCTTTCTTAAAACTAAGATGCGATTTCCGCAAATGCGTTAACACTAAACAGGCGCGCTTCTATATCGTAAATCGGCATCGACACGATAATTTCATCAACATCCGTCGCTTCAACAAACTGAGCTAGCTTGTTTTGCACCGTTTCTTTCGACCCTACCAACGCATACCTCAATACATTCGATAACATTGCTTCGTCAGTCGCCGTACAATATTCGTCAAAGTTAGGCATAGGCTTAGCGAAAGGCCTATTAAGACCACGTCGCATGTTCATAAATTGCTGCTTCACTGACGTGAATAGGAGTTCAGCCTCTTCATCGGTTTCAGCAATCACCACCATTACACCAGCCATCGCTTTTGGCGCTGATAACTGAGGCGACGGTTTGAACATATTGCGGTACACATGAAGCGCATCGAATAGCGCATCGGGCGCAAAATGCGAGGCGAACGAATATGGCAGCCCCATCTTTGCCGCCACTTGGGCACTGTATAAGCTAGAGCCAAGCAACCACAGGGGGACGTGTGTATTCGCCCCAGGTACTGCAACAATTGGCTGCCCGTCTTGCGGTGTACCCAAGTAGTGCTGAAGTTCTTGAATATCTTCTGGGTAACTGTCCACATCGCTTTGCAAATTACGACGAAGCGCGCGTGCGGTTGCCATATCAGTGCCTGGTGCACGGCCAAGTCCAAGCTCTATGCGATTGGGAAATAATTCAGCCAAGGTGCCAAACTGTTCAGCAATGACCAAAGGTGCATGGTTAGGCAGCATAATACCGCCCGCACCAACTTTAATGGTAGCGGTGGCGTTAGCAATGTGCGTTAACACTACTGAGGTGGCAGAACTGGCAACACCATGCATGCCGTGATGCTCGGCTAACCACACACGTTCATAGCCACAGCGCTCAGCTTCCACAGCCATTAACTTTGAATTGTTTAACGCGTCTTTTACGCCAAACCCTTCAGATATTGGCGCTAAATCTAGCAGTGAGTATGGAATAGCCATGTTGCCTCGCAATTTTGAAACTTGGTATGACTTATAGGTATGACCTTACTCCTCGTTTTACAACTGCCTTACCTGACAAAGTAAGACGGATGGAGAAGGTTTATCGATAAAGTGAGAGTGGTGGAAAGAGAAGTGAAATAATAGTGAGTCATGGGCTTGCAGAAAAGCCACTTAATTAGCAGCCAATAATCGCCTATTGAAAACAAAAAAGCCTGCGCTTTTGTCAGCCGCAGGCTTTGTTTGTGAGCACGAATTGTAGGCGAGCATTAATTTAGGTTCACAAATGTATATTATATTTGGTTTGCTATATCGCTATTTGAGTTAGTCTCAGCTTGATCTCCATATTCGAATAAAATAACTCAATCAAATCTGACAGTCGCATATGTGCCAATAGTTGCCGTTGGAAAAGCGGCACCTGCGTACATGAATCGGACATTTCATGTTCTTTCTCATGAAAGCACAAAGTGTGATTTTTCAGTAGTAACGAGCGTCACTATGAATTCGCAGTAGAAAGCTGCCAGATAAAAATAAACCCCACCCACTTTACAATATACCGGGGTGGGTATATTGTAATTATGTAACCCCAATACGGAGAATAATAATGGCCCGAAAACTCAAATCCAGTTCTTTGGCTGACTTTTCAACTAAGTTAGTAAGATTTCATAAGTTACCTAATGGCACGGAAATTAGATTGTACCGAAAAAAAACGGAAAGAAGAGTCAGGTCTGATTTGACTGTAAAAAGAAAGGGCATTAACTCGAAGAATATTGAGGTGTTCAAAGATTCGTGGAATGTAAGAGACTTTCTGGATGAGGCAAGAGCACTATTATCAACTGACGTAGAAGCTCGGGGTCTTGAAATGCAGCTGTTCGCGCCTGATGGTTCAAGAATCTACGGAAACACTTTGTTAGGTAACGTTAGAAAGTTAGAGCCAAAAATAGAAGAAGATAGCGGAAAACCACTGAATTTGTTTCTTATGCTGCTTGAGAATAGTGGCCTCGAGGATATTTCTTTACGTCAAGCTGGTAACTTATATCGTCAGATTAACGAAATCATTGACAGTTCGTTAGAATTCTCACTGTTGGAGAATGAAAGCAAAATTATATCTGAGAGCTTATAAAAGCCCCTAACATGGATTAGTCGTCACTTAACCTGACACTTTCAGAGATAGAGCTAGACCAAATCTAACAGTCTCTTGTGTACGTACTCCGGTCGTTCAGGAATGTTTGGTGCAATCAGCGCTTAACGGGTCAATAGGTCCAAATTTTCACAACATCGCCTACCTGACTAAAAGTTAAACTTGCTAATACTATATGTTGCATTGTTTAATATGATTATGCATACGGAGGCGTGTATAAATGGCAAAAGGAAAGCTAATTTGGCATATTGCCTGTGACGAATCTGGTATAGATGGGCAGGTATACTACGGTTTTGGTTCCTTGTGGATGAAGTACCAACGTCGCGGCGATTTTGTTCGTATCATCAGAAATCTTAGGGAAAAGTATCGATATACAAACGAAATTAAATGGCAACGTGCTCATCAGAAAAATAACATTGATTTTTACAAAGAGCTTGCCGATGTATTTTTCAAACACGCGTGGCTGGCTTTTCATTGCATAGTTATTAGAAAAGGATTGGTAGATAAATCATTTCATGACGGTGACTACGACCTTGCAATGCGAAAACACTTCACAACTCTTATTTCTTCAAAAATAAAAGCAGTTAAAAAAGCACATCCTAATCAGTTATCAGAATTTCGAGTCGAAGTCGACCCATTACCGTCGCGATACAATAAGGCTGACGAAGCGTTTCATACAATCGCTAACAATATCCTAAAACAAGAATTAGGCGGTGATGCTCTGATTCAAACAGTTGTGACTAAAGACTCAAAAGATTCTCAGCAAATACAGCTGGCTGACTTTCTGTTGGGAGCAGTTATGAGCGCGTTTCAAGGAAAAGTAACCTCTGATAGAAAGCGAGATATGGCGAATCATATTGCATCATATTTAGGCTGGGACTCGCTCAAACACGACACTTGGGACTATGAGCGAAAATTTAATATTTGGTATTTTCATGATATCAGGCGAGATCAACGTGAAATTCATACGAAGAATGTAGAGCTGAGATATCCGCTCCCTGCAAAATCACTTAAGTGAAGTAGAAAAAAAGAATGAAAAAAAGTAACCACCAAGGAAAGGTGTTAAAAGATCATAAAAAAGTGGGCAAAAAGTTCATCCCCCCTTTAATGCAAATCGACAAGATGAGAGAAACATCGTTTGTAAACGACCGGCTTCCGTGCTTAATTTGGATGTCGTCATTATATCTTCGTCTTGGCGATAGGAATGCAACTAAAGTCATTGTTGATTTTATTGATACTGCGTATAACTGCTTTGAGGGTGAAAAAATTGCGCCGCTTCAATACATGGGTAGCTATACAACTCTGTCAGATTCAAAAAAGAATGAATTGTATGAGACATTAAGAACGAAACCATATTTCAACGACGTTTTAAGTAATCTCGAACATCAGTATCACTTATTAAAGAGCTATCCATTAGCGTTTCTTTTTTCTGAGCACCAGTATGGTGTTGACCGTGAAGATGCCATTGAAATGCTGAAAGAGGATGTAGAGGCGCTTTTGGATAGACTGTCATCAAAAGCGACCAAAGTTCAGGTTACTGCGGTTTACGCAGAGATAATATCTGGGCGAATGAAAATTTCTGCTCATATCGACTTGCCTGACTTCAATGCAATATTCAAAGCGCCAGAGTCTGATGATGCAAAGCGTGTTGCAAGTTTTGCTCGCGCTCATATCAACGGATTTGCAGCAGCTTCTTTTTTGAAAGAAATAGGGGTTCCTGAAAACAATTGGCCAGAGACTTTTTGGAATGAGGCTTTTGATTTAGATGGATGCGACAATGGATATTGAAGAATTAGTAAGTGGCTACGTCGATTATCTAGTGGACAGTTTCGATGAAGTTTGGACTAAAGTTAAAATTCCCGCGGATAAACTGGAGGCATTATCTGCCATTGGTGGTCTTTTATCTCGACAAATTACTCTCTCCATCGAGTTGGCTCAAGCTCCCTCAACATGGAACGGACATTCTGCACCATTATTCTTACGCTCTATGACCGATTTATATATCACGCTTGCGTGGATGATGGATGATTTGGAAGAGCGACCCCATAAATACATTATGCATGGTCTGGGTGAAGCAAAGTTACTTATCGAACACTACAAGCTCCTGTTAGAAAAGGAGGAATATCAAGAAGACAAAGAAGATCTTCAACAAATGATAGAGTTTAGAGAGCATTGGATTAATTCACAACGCAATGAATTTTTTGTCGAAGTGGATGTTGGAACGTGGTCGAATTTAAATTGTAGGAAAATGGCGCAAGAGGCAGATTGCGAAGACCTTTATAATTTTGCTTACACGCCCTTTAGCCAAGTGGCGCATAGCATGTGGCCCCATGTTTCAGTTTACAATATGACTCGTTGCAAAAATCCACTACATAAGCACCACTTGATTCCTGCTCTACTAGACGTGCCGCTCGACCCCGACTACTTGTATAGATCCTGCAAATACGTTGACAAGACTTATCGGTTGTTTGAAAAGCACTTTGAAGTATCAATAAAACTAATGCCGCTCGATTGGTGGAACAACTATTGGGAATCTATTCCAATAGAAGAAGATGTAAAGTAGCGCCTTTGAAGAAGTCCGCTAAACTGGATTAGTGTGATTACCAAGGGATTATGTCGGTCTAATTACCGAGCGACTTTGTCGCATTTAAGGTAACAGTTAGTATTATCCACTTCAATAAATATGCAAATATTTCCTTTGAAGCATGAGTTAATTAGACGTTTTGTATATTATTGAATTAACCAGAATATTAAAGGTAGCCAATGTATACAATCAGTAAACTCGCCAAAGAGGCAAATGTTGGTGTAGAGACCGTTCGTTTCTATGAACGCAAAGGCTTACTTGAACAACCCATCAAACCGATACAGGGATACAGGCAATATACAGAACAAGCACTTTCAAGACTATTGTTCATAAAGCGTGCACAGTATTTAGGTTTTACATTGGCGGAAATATCATCATTATTAATATTAAGTGCTAGTAATTGTGAAGATGTTCAGCAACTCGCTGAGCAAAAGCTTGCAGTAATTGAAGATAAGTTAAGAGATTTGCTTAACCTTAAAGACAGCCTTGTCTCGCTCATTTCAGACTGTAAAACTAATCCAAGTGATAAAGATTGCCCAATCATTCAGTCACTTCAACCGTAAAATGACTCATCACTTGACTCCGTACCCATATACGGAGTTTATGCTGTGCTTAAAAGAACAGTGTAATAAACGTAAATATGGCAAAAAGTAGTCAACTATCAATCTTAGGCGGGCTTGCCGCAGCAATCGGTGCAAGTGCCTGCTGTGCCGGGCCTCTTGTTTTACTTTTATTGGGTATAAGTGGTTCATGGATTAGTCATTTAACACTCTTAGACCCTTATCGTCCTATTTTTATATTCGTGGTTGTAGTTTTATTTGGCTTTGCTGGGTGGAAGATACATCAGCCTGTTGAAAACTGTGCGGATGACGAGGCTTGTGCAGTCCCAAAGGTAAGAACACGACGAAAAGCAGTATTTTGGTTTACCACACTGTTGGCGTTTGTTTTTGTTACCAGCAACTACTGGATCATATGGGTCGTGTAGGTGCTACCACTTAACTCTAATTGGAGAGAAAAATGAAGAAGTTATTGATTACAACTTTATTGTTGATAAGCAGCACGGCGACGTTTGCAAAAGATGTAACTGTTACGTTAGAAGTTCCGTCTATGGATTGTGTAACGTGCCCGATAACAGTAGAAAAAGCACTTGAGCGCGTTAAAGGCGTTAAACAAGTGGAAGTGACATTTGAAAATAAACTTGCTGTTGTAACATTTGACGATGAGATAACAAATCCTGATGCACTAACAAAGGCTACAAAGAATGCTGGTTATCCTTCATTAGTGAAGTCGTAAGGCCGTCGCTAGTTGAACGATATTGAAACCCTCAGAGGAACACAAAACTATGGCGAAAATAGAACTCTCATCGACGATTACTTGCCCACATTGCGATTACAGCCAGCAAGAAGAAATGCCAACCACTGCATGCCAATTTTTTTATGAATGCACTAAATGTAAAACACTGCTAAAGCCTTTGAGCGGCGACTGCTGCGTTTATTGCTCATATGGAACAGTGAAGTGCCCTCCAATTCAAGAGGGCAACAGTTGTTGTAATTGAAAAGTAGTCAGTTAAACAACTGGCTATTTATTATGCTGATTCATGCAAAGCTAGTGATCTCTCAATTCTCAGTGCGGTTGTATTCATATCATTTCTCAACCACATACTGCGCACGCCATTTGGGCTAACATCAATGCCTAATGCTTCTGTTAGCTTATGTGCCACCTTCTGCTGACCAAGGTGAGGATGTTCAAGAGAGAACTCGATTACCGCTTTCTCGATTTCCATATCTACACAGTTTTTATGCCGTATGTTAGGCGTTTCTTGCCGTTTTAGCGCATCAGGGCCACCTCGCTTAACCATTCTTAAGTGCCGATGAATAGTGTCTCGTGAGACGCCACTTTGGCGTGATGCAGCACTGACGCTTCCGAGCTTTTCGATTAACGCTAATACTTCAAGTTTCTTCTGTACTGCCAAGTCTTCTGATGCCAGTTTGCTTGGCTCATTAACTTCCGAGATCTTCAGTTTGCGACCAGCGAAGTGAGCGGTAAACCCTTTTTTACTCGTGTTCCTTATCTCGATTTTCTGATTGGCAATGGAGTGCTTGAGCGGTGAATCAATGAGGTAGAATTTGTTGCCATAACTGAAGGTATGGTCGTTACGTATTTTACGATGGTCTTTAATGACGCAGATATCATCAAGGTTGATGTGTTTTGACAGAGGCGTAAATTCAGGTGCTTGCTTTGATTTCACTTGGACTTTCGACTGCCAGAACTGCGGAATGAAGACATGCTTAAGGTAAGCATTGGCAGCGGCGATATCGTTGATATTGTTCAACCTAAGTTCGGGCACCAACCTGTCTTGGAAGGTTTCGAACGCTCGTTCAACGCGCCCTTTACCTTGTGGGGAATTGGCAAAGATAATTTCAATGCCCAGCTCCTCACAAGCGCGTTGCATTTGTGAGAAGTTACAACGCTTAGGCCCACCATAGATTCCGGCTCTGTCCACATAAAGTGTTTTAAACACACCTTTCTTTTCAAGGCAGTCACGCATGACTTTCAAACATCCAACGGTGGTCTCTGATGGGAAGAATTCAGCATAAACTTCACTGGTGGCATCATCTATCATCGCAATGAGACAATGCTTTTTGTTACCAAACCAACGGTGCGGACTACCATCCATTTGCATCATTAAGCCCGGTGCGGCCATACGTTCTCTGCGTTTACGAACATGGCTACGACGACGCTTAGCTCGCTTTACATGATGAATATCGTGCGCCCAACCACGTAAGGTCTCACGCTTAACAACAATGTGTTCATTCTCAGCCAACTGCTCGGCTAAGTGCAGTAAATTCAAATCAAAATACTTATCCTTAATTAACGCTTGAACGGCTTTTTTTATCGAAATAGGCGTTTTATTCGGGGGTGATTTACCGCAATTACCATGCACCACAAACTGAATACCGACTTCTTGATAGCGTTTTATATAGCGTTCAATTGAACGTCGGGATTTATTGAGTAACTTGGTAGCATTGGCAATCGATATTTTACCTTCAACCACTTTAGCTATTATATCAACGGTGAGTTGAGCTTTAGAATCCATCACAATCATCCTCAACATGCCTTCTAGTATTCAAAAAACAAAACACTAACAGGCACATAAAAAAATGACCGACAGAATCGCTTGGTAATTAAGATACGACAAAGTCGCTTGGTGTTAACACGCTAAACTGGATTAGTCGTCACTTAACCTGACACTTTCAGAGATAGAGCTAGACCAAAATTGACAGTCTCTTGTGCACGTGAAGCAGACCTTGGCTCATTAAGATTTTAATGACACGAATGAGGTAATCAACGGTCATGCTACTAATAAAAATTGAATGGCTGCTTTAGCCGAATACCTATGACAAAGCTCCAACATAAAACTGATAATTCGAGACTAATTCTCCGTACTAGAAGAACACACTTCTGCAATGCTATCTAATTGATGCAATACCCCGCACTCTTTAACCTTCTTATCATGATCGCAAGCAGAACGAATTGAAATCAGTGTTTCTTGTAGTACTTTTAATTCAGCTATCCGATGTTCGATATCGTCAACATGCTTATCTATTGTAGTATTAACGTTTTCGCAGCTATTCTCTGGGTTTGCTCGGGTTTCCAGTACTAATTTAATTTCCTCGATTGTCATATCTAATGCGCGACATTGCTTTATAAACAATAACTGCTTCAGTGCATCTTCAGAGTAGCTTCGATAATTCGATGCCGTTCGCTCAGGTGCAGCCAATAGTGATTTACGCTCATAAAAACGAATTGTCTGAATACTTAACCCTGTCTTAGCTGCCAGAAGCCCAATTTTCATTTTAACTTGCCTAAAGCTTGACTCTATACCAAGTATAGAGTTTACACTCGCGTTATAGGTGAGTAAAGCGAGTGTTTTTATGAGTGGTTGTGGGTGCGAAATTGAGATAAAAGACCAAGAACAAAAGGCAGTTCTCTACTGGCTATTGGGCATCAATGCTGTGATGTTTATCATTGAAATGAGTGTAGGGTTACTCGCTGACTCAACAGCACTTATTGCAGACTCCCTTGATATGTTGGCTGACGCAGTCGTTTACGGTGTTGGTATATATGCAGTAGGGAAAACAATTGTTCACAAAGCCAATGCTGCAAAGGTAAGTGGATATTTTCAATTGGCATTAGGCCTATTAATTTTGTTTGACATAGCTCGTCGCGCAACCTTTGGAAGTGGGCCTGAATCTATGCTTATGATGGGCATGGGCGGTGTTGCACTTATCGCTAACGTTATATGTTTGGCGATAATCAGAAAACAAAAAAATGGCGAGGTGCATATGCGAGCAAGTTGGATATTCTCGGCAAACGACGTCATTGCAAACATAGGAGTGATATTGGCGGGTGTGATGGTTTATCTATTCGATACTCGTTGGCCTGATTTGGTCATAGGTTTTATTGTGTCTATCGTTGTGTTACGAGGCGCAGTCTTAATTCTAAAAGACGCCAGACAGGAATTCCGTGAAAACAGCTCGACGAATGGAGAGATCGTATGAATTTCACTCAAGCAGCAAAACCTTACATACTTCAAAAACTGAGCGCCGCGCATCAATCCCTTTCGAACAATGACAATAAAGCAGGATTTAAGGCCTTAGAGGATGCTCATGTCATCGGTCAGCACTCAACATACCACCACACACGAGTGCATTATGAAATGCTTAAATTTGGAATAGAACGCCGCGACCTTAAAGAGATATTTGGACAAATTTTTAGAATGCTAGGTGCGCTGACTAAAACTCCAATTGGCTTATTGCCTGAGGGCAATACTGGTGGGGCAAACGTGAGTCCATTCAAGTCAATGTCTATTTCACCCGAAAACAAAGCCATATTGGAAAAAATTAGAAATGCACAGTCATAACCATTCACACTCGCAAGAGAATTCAACCGACGCGTCTAAACGTATTGGATGGGCGTTTTTCTTAAATGTGGTGTTCACTGTTATTGAATTCATTGGTGGATGGCTTACCAACAGCACCGCTATTATGGCTGACGCAGTGCACGATTTGGGTGATAGTCTTTCCATTGGTACAGCGTGGGGATTAAACAAGCTTAGCGATAAAGATTCTAATCAAACATTCTCATACGGCTACAAAAGATTTTCCTTACTCGGTGCATTGATTAACGGTATTGTGCTGACGGTAGGCTCCATTTGGATATTGCTTGAAGCGATACCTCGTTTGGCTGAGCCTGAAATGCCCCAAGTTGAAGGGATGGTTTTATTGTCTATCTTTGGGATGGCAGTAAACGGCTTTGCGGCTTATAAACTGAGTGAGGGAGACTCATTAAATGAGCGAGTCCTCAACTGGCATTTGCTGGAAGATGTGCTTGGTTGGGTAGCAGTATTTATCGTGTCCATCGTCTTAATGTTTAAGCCTTGGCCTATTTTAGATCCAATCTTATCCATTGGCTTTACTTTGTTCATCCTTTTCAATGTGTTCCGCAATCTCAAAGAAACCCTAATGCTGTTTTTGCAAGCAACGCCCGATGAAGAACAGCTTTCAAAGATTCGAAGCGATTTACTGGCAAACGATAAGGTAAGTGATCTTCATCATTTTCATATTTGGTCTCTAGACGGTGAGCGTAACGTAATGACGGTCCATCTTGTTCTTGATGAAGATGTCAGTCTTGAGCACCTCCAATCACTCAAAGAAAACATACACAGTTCGTTAGAAAAGTATAAATTTGAACATACGACAGTTGAGCTGGAGTTTGCTAATGAACAATGTCGTGACGAAGTGAATTAGGCTTGGTAACCTTTCATACATGAAAAATCTAAAACGCATAAGTTACATCGTGATCTCGCTGATACTCTTTCAGTCGTTTTCTGCTGTGGCGAATTCGTTAGATTTTCATGCAATAGACATTCAGCACTTGCAACACGAGCATAAGCATTCTGAGCACGAGCAAGTGCAGTCTGAGCTGTCTGCCAATGAAACCAGTGATAAAGTAAGTACAGAGCACCACAATCCTGCTGATTGTCACCATTGCGGCCACTGCCATGGCACACATGCACAATGGGTCAGTCAGAGTCATATCAACAGTCTGAAAACAGTGGTTTCAGTCCACAATTTCAACTATTTAGATGCGGTAATTGACGCACCTATTAACCGCTTACTTCGCCCCCCCAAAATTACTTCCTAGTACGTTTTTTCGATAGCACCGCGCTGATAACACTCGCGATGCTAAATATTGATAAATTATTAGGATATTCCAATGAAAATGTTTCCTATTTTCGGGCATGCATCTGCCATTGTGTGCAGTTGCATACTGGGCTTATTACTCAGTCCACCGACCGCTCATGCGGCGAAAACCAACAGATTTGTAGACAAAAGTGTCCAAGCGCCCATACGAGAAACGCTGACTCTTGAGGACGCTATTAGACTAACACTTGCCAATAATCCAAGTCTGTATGAGTTTAAATTTAAACAACGTGTTATAGACGGAGAGTCAAAAACGGCGGCGCTTAAACCCGCATTGAATGCAGGGGTTGAATTAGAGAACTTTTTGGGAACTGGCGAGGTATCAGGTCTCAAAGAGCTTGAAGTTACCTTGACATTATCATCAGTGTTACAGCTCAATGATAAGCCAGCAGCAAGGTTGAATGTACTCTCTGAACGAAGAATACAGCAAGATGTTGAAAAGCGAATACTCACCTTAGATATCCTCGGTGAGCTTAATCGTCGTTACATCAAAGTACTCGTATTGCAGGCGAACTTAGACGTCATAAAAGATGCAGAGGCACTTGCACTTTATACATTGAATGCCGTAACGAAACGCGTTGAAGCAGGCGCGTCCCCCTTGTTAGAACAAAAACGTGCCCAAGCTGCGCTGGCCCAAGCAAAGCTCGATGTTAATCTAGCTCAACAGGACCTAACGTTTGCCTTGCGCAGTTTATCCATCATGTGGGGGGAGCAGGTACCGAGCTTTAAGCGTGTGGAAGGCGATCTTTTTGCTTTTAATAAGATTGAGTCGTTTGATGCGCTGGCAGTCGCAATCCAAAATAGCCCTCACATTGACCTATACGCTAAACAAAGCCGTGTGCAAGCGGCGCAGCTTCGTTTAGTGCAAGCGAATAACCGCGCTGATATTGAGTGGTCAGCGGGGCTTCGCAGAATGCAAGGTATTGATGAAACAGCACTGGTTGCCGGAGTAAGCGTTCCATTGTTTCAAAAAGAACGAAACCTTGGTGAATATGAAGCAAACAGGGCACGTCTTGACGCAATAGAGCAGCAAAGACAAAGCAACGTTCGAAGCCTATTACATTCAGTTAATCAAGCGTTAGGCGAACATACACGAGCATTGCTAGAGATTGACACACTTCAGCGCAAGGTGATTCCTCCGTTAAAGGGCGCGTTAGATTTAGTCGAGAACGCCTATTTGGAGGGCCGTTTCAGCTACTTGGAATGGGTAACTACTCGACAAGAATTTCTGACAACCCGGCTGACATTAATAGAGGCAGCGTCTCAAGTTCACTTAAGCAAAACAGAAATTGAAACACTCACAGGTCTCGCGCTGACGAATGAGCACAATGATGACTCATTTCACCCAAGTCACAAAAGCAATTGGCAGCAGTCATCTAACATTTCGATAAGAAGTCATGATTATGAATAAATTCACAATACAAAAAGTACTTATTTCTATCTTCACCCTTAGCCTTTATAGCCTAACCGCAATCGCAGGAGGTAAACACAGTGATGTAAGTTCCAGCGATCAAGACAATCACGCAGGTGAAGTCGTAAGAATGAGCAATGAAACAGCAATTCAGAATGGTATTTCTGCAACTCCCGTGCTCGCACGCGATATTGCGTTAACGAGTACGCTTTATGGGCGAATTAGTGCAGACCCCGCCTCATTAAGTCATATAAGAGCACGGTTTGACGGTGTTATTAAAGATGTAAAAGTCAACATTGGCGATTCCGTTAAGAAAGGTGATATTTTAGCGGTTGTTGAGTCCAATGAGAGTTTAAAAAGTTATTCCATCACGTCACCTTTTGATGGCAATGTGATTGCGCGACATGCGAATAATGGTGAGTTATCAAACGGGCAAGTACTTTTTTCGTTAGCTAACTATAAAAACGTATGGGCACAGCTGACCGTTTTTTCACAAATGCTTAGCAGCATCAAGGTTGGACAGTCAGTTGAACTAAGCCACGCAGGTTTCAACCAAACCTCCAAGATTGCATATATTACGCCTTCAGCTGATGGCAATCCACACTCTCTTGCCAATGTAGCTGTCGATAATAGTACTGGATATTGGCCACTCGGTACGCTGGTCAAAGCACAAGTTACGACGTCAACTAAGTCAGTAAGTCATTCGGTTCCTCTATCTTCTGTGCAAGAGTATGAAGCCAAACAAGTTGTTTTTGTGGTTGAGGGTGATGAGTATGCGCCCAGAGCGGTAGAGCTTGGTGTCTCAGATGGTCACTATATCGAGGTTATCAGTGGCCTTGAAGCAGGCGAACGCGTCGTGGCTTCCAATAGCTACATAATTAAAGCAGATTTGGAAAAATCGGAGGCAGGCCATGATCATTAATGCCTCACTACAACTGATATTTCCCTGTCAAATGGCGTGTAGTTCTAAGGGAGGTTTAAGATGCTAGTTTCCATTATTCGTACCGCAATCGAAAAGCGCGGTATTTTTCTGATGCTTTCCTTTTTGGTGATTGGATTAGGCCTATTCAGTTATCAAAAGCTGCCTATTGATGCCGTACCCGATATCACCAACGTTCAGGTACAAATCAACACACAAGCAGAAGGTTATTCACCGCTTGAAACTGAACAACGTATCACCTTTTTGGTAGAAAACGCTTTGGCAGGATTACCAAACTTGGACTACACACGTTCACTATCGCGCTATGGCTTATCACAAGTGACGGCCGTTTTTGAAGAAGGCACGGATCTCTATTTTGCCAGAAACCTCATAAACGAACGGCTAGGCATTATCAAAAGCCAATTGCCCGATGGTATTGAGCCTAAGATGGGGCCGATTGCCACAGGTTTGGGTGAAATTTACATGTACACGCTTAGCGCGAAGCCCGGCACAGTAACTGTCGATGGCAGAAAATTTGATGCAATGGCGCTTCGAGAGTTACACGATTGGGTGGTGAAACCTCAACTGGCCTTGGTGAAAGGGGTAACAGAGGTTAATGCTATTGGGGGGTTTACCAAACAGTATCATGTGAAGCCTAATCCTCAACTTATGCTTAATTACGGCGTTAGTACTGACGATTTATTGCGGGCATTAAATCGAAATAACGCTAATCAGGGCGCTGGGTACATTGAACGCAACGGCCAGCAAATACTAGTACGTTCACAAGCGAGACTTTCGAGCGTTGAGGACATCGGTAACGTGGTGGTAACGCTTACAAACCGATCTCCCGTCACGGTAAGTGACATTGCAGAGGTCGCCATCGGTAAGGAGCTTAGAACGGGCGCTGCAACACGAGAAGGTCAAGAGACGGTGTTGGGCACAGCTATGATGCTAATAGGCGAAAATAGCCGAGCTGTTGCGCTAGACGTGGCTGATAAAGTGGATGAAATCCAAGCAAGCCTGCCAGAGGGCGTAATTATCCAAAGTGTATACGATCGCACTACGCTCGTGGATAAAGCCATCAATACAGTACAAAAAAACCTTGTTGAAGGCGCACTACTCGTTATTGTTGTCTTATTTTTATTGCTGGGCAATATACGGGCAGCAATTATCACCGCCGCTGTCATCCCACTTGCCATGCTTGCCACAATAATAGGCATGGTACAAACGGGCGTTAGCGCGAACCTAATGAGCTTAGGTGCGTTAGACTTTGGACTGATTGTTGACGGAGCGGTTATTATCGTCGAGAACTGTATTAGGCGATTAAGTGAATCGCAGCGGCGAACGGGTGCAATACTGCCTCTTAAAGAACGGCTGGAAGTCGTATTTGAGGCAACGAATGAGGTGATACGCCCAAGTCTATTTGGCGTGATGATAATCACGATTGTGTACATTCCTATCTTTAGCTTAACAGGTGTCGAAGGGAAGATGTTTCACCCAATGGCGGCTACCGTAATATTGGCATTGCTAGCGGCAATGGTATTTTCAATCACCATTGTGCCCGCAGCTGTTGCTATGTTTATGTCAGGCAAAGTCAGTGAAAAAGCGAGTCCAATAATCACTGGGGCTAAATCAGTTTACCGCCCTGTACTGGAGTGGGCATTAAAATTACGATGGTTGGTAGTAAGTGCAGCAACATTACTCGTAGTTATCAGTGTTTGGTTTGGGATGCGCCTAGGTTCTGAATTTGTGCCGCAACTAGATGAGGGTGACATAGCCCTTCATGCAATGAGAGTGCCCGGCACAGGAATTGAACAAGCTGTCGATATGCAAAAACGGCTTGAACAGGTCATTATGCAATACCCACAGGTAAACACCGTATTTGCTAAAACGGGTACTGCTGAGGTGGCTACTGATGCTATGCCACCCAACGTCACTGACACTTTTGTAATGCTAAAACCAATTGATGAATGGCCAAACCCTGCATTATCGAAAACGGAATTTGTCGAGCAATTGGAGAGGGATCTTCAAAATGTACCCGGCAATAACTATGAGTTTACGCAACCTATACAGATGCGCTTTAACGAATTAATTAGTGGCGTTAGGGCAGATTTAGGGATCAAGATATATGGTGATGATCTGGATAAGCTGCGGGATTCAGCTGGTGATGTTTTATCCGTATTACAAGATATTCCGGGCGCTGCTGATGCACGAGTAGAACAAGTAGATGAGATCCCCATCTTCACGGTGAACCCGAAGCCTTATGCGCTGGCGCGTTACAACTTAGACGTAACTGACTTGCAAACGTGGTTAAGTGCATCAGTTGGCGGCAAAGAAGCTGGTTTGGTATTTGAAGGCGACAGACGCTTTGAGATTGTTGTTCGTTATCCTGAAGAGATTCGCAATGATTTAGAAGCGCTGGGAAATATACCCATCATGACCAATGATGGTGAGTATGTGCCAATCGCCGAGGTGGCTGAGCTTGAATATACCAATATACCCAGTCAAATAAGTCGAGAAAACGCAAAACGCCGTATCGTCGTCACAGCAAATGTGAGAGATCGTGATTTAGGCTCTTTTGTCAATGATGCTAAAGAGCAAATCGCAGCCAATGTGGCACTGCCGAGTGGTTATTGGATAAGTTATGGTGGAACGTTTGAGCAATTGGAAAGTGCAAGTCAACGACTGAGCTTGGTTGTGCCCGCAACGCTTTTCCTGATCCTTGCATTACTTGTGATTGCATTTGGCTCAGTCAAAGACGCCTTGATAATTTTCACAGGCGTCCCTTTGGCATTAACTGGCGGCATCTTTGCTCTTTGGGTCAGAGATATGCCTCTTTCAATATCGGCAGGGATTGGTTTTATCGCGCTCTCTGGTATTGCTGTATTGAATGGTCTGGTAATGCTGTCTTTTATCAGGCAGAGGATGGAAGAGACTGGCGAGTTGGTAAACTCGATTATTGATGGTGCAATGACTCGCTTGCGGCCAGTGCTGATGACAGCGTTAGTGGCGAGTCTTGGTTTCGTGCCCATGGCGCTTAACGTAGGTACTGGCGCAGAGGTGCAGCGACCTCTGGCAACGGTGGTCATTGGTGGGATCATATCCTCTACCTTGTTAACTCTGGTTGTACTACCTGTACTCTATAGACTCGTTCACTATAAGGTGAATTAGCAGCACTGGGGCATTTGGGTTTATAAATCAATGCCCCGGATTTACTTACCCCCATGACGATCATTCGACTTCTTTTGACAAAATGGGGAGGTGGCTCGTAAATCGCTTTGTAATAAAAATTTGGAGTTGTAGGGTTGGTTATCAATTGTAATATTCAACATTCGGCTTTTGGAGGCGCATCCTGTGGACTATTGTGGTCTGAATAACTGCTTTATGCCACTGAAGAGTCAGTCAGAATAAAGCATATTAACTTCCGCTTATGGTAAATATCGGAATCAAGAGCAGAGAGCCCTGAACGTCTGCTGTTTGTCTATTGCCGACTGTCAGGGCAAGTCGAGACCTTTAAATCAAAGTGTCAGATTAGATATGAGCCACTACACCTAACAATTAACTGCAAGGGACAAAGTTACGCTCCAGCCATATATGGTTTAGCATATATTGCTTCCACTCACTCCGCCCATGAGTAAGGTAATGAATGTCTTTTGCTTGTCTGAAGCGGATTTACGCAAAAATTATGTCTAATGTTCGCTTTACGCCTCATAACTGCGTGTCAGATGAGGCCTAAAACTATTCATAAAAACTGTAGGGGCAAATATGAGCTGCTACACTTTACCCACTCGTTTTAGTTAATTTTGAATGATTACTTTTTCTTGGGAATAACTCTAAATCCCCCGAAAGTTTTCGTATAAGATGAAATAAGATTATGTTCCTGCAAAAGGTCTAGCATTCTTTTCATCACTGGGGTTTGATTCACTACCGGCCTTTTGTTATCGACAATAGCGCTGTAGATATTTTCGTTAATATACGGTAATAGCGCTATTACCTCTTCCGATTCTAAATCTCCAAGCTGCTGGAGAAACAGTTCGATTCTCACTTCTACTTCTTTTGAGCTAATTGATTGAATTAGCAATTTTAAAATCTCATAGCCAATTTTTATCTCTTTGTTACTATCTTTAGTAAACTTTAAGACCCACTCTGCTATTTCTTCATTGTCTTCTTTTTCAGATAGTAGATAGCCATAGTTTTCTAACAAGAATTTTTTGAATTCTGCCGAAAAATCTCCACCCATTACTTCGTAGAAGTCATCCTCGATAAAATTAATTCCTTCAGAGCTAAAATCCGCTGTTTCATAATGTTTATTAAGTAACATATAAGCTAAGTGAGCATCATGTGAGTAAAGCAACCGATAATTTGAAACACTCATGTCAACACGATCAGCTTTTATATACTTGGATAATGACTCAACAGGAGCTAGGTTAATAAGGAACTCATCAAATTCAAGTTTAAAAAGATCAATAACTTTTTCCGCGAAGCTTGCAGCTTCATTGTTAAAAAGAATGCTTACTAAACGTTGGATGTTACTGAGGTCAAGATCTTTACAAAGACTATTGCTATCGATTGCTTTCTCAAAATAGCCTGCCAGATAACTTTCACCAACTTCAATTTTCGTGCCAAGAAGGTCAATTTGATTCTTACAGTTAAATGCTAGTTTTTGCTCTGCTATGAGGCTTTGGACGATATCTTCGAAGTAATCAGTTTCTAAACTGCCTGAATACCCGATGTTTTCTAGATCTGATATGTCTACAGCAATTGTTTTAATCAATAACTTTTTCATCTCCAAGTCAATTTCGTCGCTGTTTAGTAACTTTGACAAAACCTTCTCTGTATTGACTATGAGTTGCCTATTAATGACACAGCTAGCAAGAAACTCGTCTTCATTTTCCAGTATACGTTTGACCGTATCATTCTCTATATTGAACAGATCATCGAGTATCAAAGCGCCGTCGTTATCCTGCTCTATGCCGAAACAAACTGTCAACAATGCACTAAAGTTAGGGTAGTTGAGCTGAAACAATTTATCTTTGAGAATACGCTTCATCTCATTTTTAAGGTGCTTGCTGTTATCTAGGTTTTCAAAGTGAACATCTAATTCCTTGAGCTTCCTTAAGTAGACGTGTGGCTGCTCATATTGCGAAACGTAAGTTATGAAAGACTGATTCGCTGATATGTATTTAGATAACAGTGATTTTTCTTCGGTGAATCGAAGGTCCGATTTGCATGAGTACATGACTAGATCATTAATAAATACAGAGATATGTGCATCGATGGTGTTCGAGCTAAAGGCTTTTGTGATAAAACTTTCTACTTCTGTAAATATTATCCACGCAATGCGTTGCGGGTCTTGAAACTTGTCGCGATAATTTATGAAGAGCGAAAGCAACTCTGACTCATCTTCATAAGCTGAGTTAAAGTGAAGTCTAACTATATTCTCTCCATTAGTTTTCAATAACAGGTAATTGATTATTTCTGTGTTAAAAAATGCTTTCTGAGAGTAGTCGTGATTGTCGAAATACTTTATGAACTCTGAGATATTCGTAGGTAGATAATCCGCCAGTACCTTTTCATCGCGCTTTACAACCCTTAAGTAGGCCATATCCTCTGAGGTAAGTATCCCATCCCTGTGATGGTATATGTACAAATCATAGTGCTGGTCGATATATCCCTTCTCTATCATATGAATTAATAAGTTGTACTTCTCTTTTTTGATGTCTTCGTCAAGCTCAAAAGCCTCGAAAATAAAATCTCTACCGTGAACTTCACAAAGCTCAAAGATACTATCTTGATAGATCTTTGAATCCTCTCTTTTACGTTCGGTAATTTTAGTTTCAAGAGTCTGTCGTTTGCCAGACGTCTTATCTCTTATAAACCCTAGCCTTTTTTCGAAATCAGGGAATATGGCCAAAATATAATCTTTAAATGACATGTTCTGATTAAAATTGTTCGTATGAGAAGGTGGGAAGCTATATTTCTTGTCACTTTCATAATGTGACATAAACGTCTCATATCTAAATAAATCAGATATATCTAAATTTTGTATAATCTGTCTAACACGCCTCTGTTGTATGTTGTAATATTGATCAAAGACCTTTTTAAAACACAAGGAAATAAGCTCTTCTTCGCTTTCTATCTTTTCGTTTTCAATTTCCTTAATTTGATCTTCTAACCGCTTAACTTCTTCTGCTATTTTCTTTCTAGCACTATCTTTGAATTCTTGTATGGACTTGAAAAAATCCGCAAGCTTTCCAGAACCTTCATTGAGAAGCGCAAAATCATCGCTATAGTTGTTTTTATATACGACGAACGCGAAGATTTTTTCTAAGTCTCTTTTATCAGATGAACGAGCTAATACATCTTTATAAATACCATACTCTGCAACGATATTATTAATCATCCGCATATCGTCTAAGAACACTGATACATCACGGATAAGCTCTTCACTAAGCTCATTATCAAACCCACACCTTTTTAGCAGCTTTTCTAATTGTGGATAAGAGTTTGAGCTACTCGCATATGGGACTATCGGGATTATTGAGTCAAAGAATTTTGTTCTGGTTTTTCCTTTGAAAACATCATCTTTGAGGGCATAGATGAATCTGACATACTGCTTAACGTCAAGACTATCATTTATCAACTTGTTTAATTCTTTAAGGCTTACAAATATCTCTGTTGAGCCAAAGCGGTCTAAATCCTCGAAAACTACAATGTCTGTTTCCTGCACGGCAAAATAATAGATGATTTCCTCTAGGTACTTATTGAAAACCGAATCATTAGACTTCTCTGAAAATGCAAACTCCCCTTTAAGGGGATTTAGTTTTGTTAATGAGTAAGAACGTGAAAACTTAATTACATCTTTGAGAACCAAGATTGGTAATGATATTGTGGAAACGATACAGATGAACTCAAAAGACAGATATCGCTTCCAAGAAAAAGCGTCATATCTAAAAAGTGCCTGAATAACATCATTTAAATTTATCTGTCCTACTAAAAGAACATACAGAGAGGCGACTACAGTTAGTAGCCAACATGAAAGAAGAGTGGTTTGTACACTTCCAAGGGGTTGAGGAAAAATCCTTCTAAATCTGGAGTATGTAGCCTTATTAGAACTCGTTCTATAAAGCAATTGCTGCAATATGCTCTTCTCTATTTTATTTTCACGGCTTGTAGTATTAATCTCACTCCCATTTGATTCCGTTTCTTGGTCGCCATCTTCACTCGCTATAGTATTTTTATTCTCGTCTTTAAAAGCAGCAAGAGAGATTACCTCAATAAGAAGTGATGGGCGTTGCTTCATGTAAGTCCGTAAAAATGAACTTTTCCCTCCCGAAAATGGCGCAGTAACTGCAATTTCTTTTACTTTTTCAGCTCGCGAAAAAATAAGGTCGTCCAATCTCTCGATATAGTCTTGGACTAGTTCTGCATTTTCATTAGGGGCAAGATCGGGGAAGTCTCGATTGGGAGTAAACGTAAGCTGCTTGAAAGCTTTGAATATCTGCCACTTTGTATTTAGTTTACACCTAACAAATATGTAGCGCTTTTTTAACCAAATACGGGCACGCTTGGCCTTTTCCTTGAACATGTATCAACTCCATGATTATTAGCCGTACTTCAAATTCTTTACTTTGACGGTGTGTCCATAAAACTCATTAACTTATCGCTGCTTATTGCCACATAATAAGTCTAATCCAGTCTGGGAATTTTCCCCCAAAGCCTCACAATACTGCACATACTCATGCACAGACAAATTTCTTTGTCCTTTCTCTACCTTACTTACGAACTGAAACGGTTCGTCTAGCAACTCGCCAAGCTGCCTTACTGTTAAGCCACGGTCAAGACGCGCCTTTTTAAGCCAAGCAATCAGCTTTTGATAATCCTGATGATTAGTTGATTTGATCATTTGTCCCGAAAAAAGTGACAAAACTATTTGTCCCTATTATGATGACAAAAACAAATGTCCCGAAATTAGGGACTAGAGTACAAATGGTCACATTACCGTTTTTCCCGTCCCCATATCCGAATGAGCTTTTTTATAGCGTGTTAGCTCGCTATAAAGTCCGATGTGGATACATTTCTGACAGGCACCTTCTCCATGAAGTATTCAATAGATATACAACGCTCGCATCACCTGAAATGCCCAACTGTATTTCACTAGCCGTTGATAATATAAGACCTACTATCGCCTCAACAGCCAAAGAAATAATACGCGACCACACCTTATACCCTCTCTATACCTCATTCAGCCCGTCGAATATCAAGCAAAAAGTTGAGGCGGAGATGTTAGGCCATAACAGCAATACGTACATGGTGACTTTAGGTATAGCAAGATGCTTTTTGCCGCAGAATACTTGGTTTCGATATTGCCCTCTCTGTGTTGAAGAACAGCTTGTGAAGTATGGTGAGCCCTATTGGGACAGGCGTTGGTTTAATTTATTTACTCAGTATTGCCCAATACATGGCGTGGCATTTGTTCCCACACCCCGTGCTACTCATAATTCTTCTAGGCATGAGTTGCGCCCCTTGCTAGAAGATTTAGTCAATAAAAGTAAAATTCAAACCGCACTAGTTCAGGCTACATGGCAAGATAATTTGGTGTCTAAAGTAGCTAAACATTTACTTTCTCATCAAAACACATTTAGTTATTCCCAGCTAACCAACTTCTACCGTAGTCGGGCCGCTTATGCCGACTTCAGTAGAGGGCAAAAAATTAAGCAAGAAGAAGTGGCCTACTATGTCAAAAGCTTTTGGTCGTGGCACTGGTTAACAAAACAAGGCTTCTTTGACGATTATTTTAATAACATGATTTGCACGTTATTTAGAAAACACCGAAAGCAACATCAATACATTATGCACGCGATTGCAGGGCTTCCGTTCTTCAATGGTGATATACAGAAATGGTGGTCAACGCTCGTAAAGACGCCAAGTCCCTCGCATCAATCTAATCAGAAACACCATTCTACTGACACGCGAAAAACCTCAACATCTCTTGAAACAAGTAAGCAAGCTTGGTTGAAACTAGTTAAATCCTTAGGTCCCAAAGAAGCCCGGTATGCAACCAAGAGCGGTAGAAAGTTGTATATCAAAATATATCGCGCTGATAAGAAGTGGCTATTGGACGTAAATAAGCAGTACAGGGTTAAACGAGCAACACCCAAAAATCGCGTTTCATGGCGTAAGCGCGATTTTGAAACTGTTAAGGCGATGTTCCATCACCTTTATCAATCGCATGACATGACTACGCCACGGCGCTCTAAGCGATGGTTTTTGTCACAGCTACACAACTCCGCAACTATCGAAAATAATTTATATCGCTTACCAAAAACAACTGCATTCTTAACTCGCTATACCGAGTCATATCAAGATTACCAAAGTCGTCGTTTAGTAATCACTGCCATAGAATTCGCTAAGATTAAAAAACGAGCAAAAAAATGGCAGCTTTACCGCAATGCTAGAATCAATACGCAAAGATCAATATCATCTCAGGTCAGAAGAACTTGCGATTGGTGCGTTGATTGGCTGGAACAAAATATAAAATAAAGGGTGTGGAAGATAACGACACACTCATTTACATTGGCTCACTTTTTCGCCACGCCTTCAGTGCAGACTGGCATGTTCAGGTTCGCTTTAAAAAGTCGAACAAAAGATCTGTACTTGCCTCATTGTTACCAGACCTCGTTATAGGTCGCACCTATAACAGAACCGATGATAGTGGCACTGAATCTCCATCTAAAAAAATTAAGTGGAGCAGAATTGTTGCACATGCATCAGGAAAGGAACTTGGTTTAAGTCCGCCAAAGAACTTAAATCGAAATGAACGCTATTTTATTCTGTCCCGTGGTGAAGTGTATTTAGCTATTCCCCAGCTTGAGTTAGCTAGAGTTTTGTTTTTACAAAACAGTAAGATGTTTCACTACGCCATTGACCCTGTAGCTCTCGGGATAGACTTTCAATACTTTACACCCGACCAACAGAATCTGCTTGTAGAAGTAAACGACAGTGCACAGCTTTCAAGAAGTCGGTTCAACCAGTTGTTTAACCAAAGCAAGCTCGCTTACACACTATGTGACGATAGTGGAAAAAAAGCATTTCTATCAATTAAAGCAAGCTTAATTAACAATCGATCTGATAAGAAGGATAGTAGTGGTAATACTTCTACTTGGTGGACGTTTACCTTTGATGCCCCTGACTTAAAAGGGAGTATTCTTGAAATAACGGCTTATCGCTCACCCAAGCTTTGGAATCAAAAAAAGGTATTTGTGGTTAAGGAGATAACAGGGTTAACCCAAATACCCAATTCACTACCAAATAATATTAAATTTTTTAGTCGAGGTTGGTTCAACGCATCTTCTCAAGGCGGCAAAGAAACACCTTCCGAAAAACAACAAGCGCCTAATTTGTATGAAGTAGATGATCAAGCTACCGCAAGCAGCTTCTTACCAGAACGAACTATTGCTTCTGGAGGAACATGCGGCTTTTCGCTGGAGCCCAAAAGAAATACGGAATCCGTTACTGCTAACAAAAAAATTCATCTAGTCGTCGACGGAAAAGAGCACCAAATCAGTGGTGCTGAACTTGCAAGCACAGAGCTACCCTCATTTTTAGGGCAAAGTACACCAGTCGTTACGTCGGATAATACTAAGGAAGAGGTAAATGAGACTATTTTTAGTGCCTTCAAAGCGATGGTGGATAACCTTAAACTTTCAGAACATTTACACTTTGTCAGTTATGAAGTAAGGCAGTTGCCAAAAGTAGGAAGATCAAAGTGTCAAAAAAAGAAAAATGGTAACGGCTGTCGTTGCGCGGCAATAGCACATTTTAAACTAGTGAATTCTCTAGATTCATTGTCGTTAATTGAAATAGATTTGAGTGACGTAAAGAAAACAAGGCGATTGTCTACACTTATCTTTAAGCATGGTTGTTTAGATGAGGCTCGCAGCCGGGCAGATTCTATTTTGACTGCGCTAGTGGCGGCCTCTTTAACATGGCCGACAAAGTACTTCAAAAAGAATGATATTCATGTACAGCGCGTTAAACATCCGCAAGCATATAACCCACTAGAAAATGACAATACTTCTATTGAACTTTGGACAAAGACCGTAAAAGACACGATAGAGTTATTTTAGGTAGTACGTGAAGTTAGATAAAATGACTAAGAAAACGCAAAGTTTTACGTTAATCAATGTACTAAATAGTGCCAAAGTCAGTCAGTGTGTTAAATTGCACCTAGCGGTTTGATACAGGCTAAAAGTAATGTGAACACTTTTACCTAGTTACTAACAAGGAAGTAAACGTTGAGTGACATTAAATTATTTAAGTTAGGCCCAAACAGTGTCTCTGAATTAATGAGTCAGGCTGCAAGATACGAAAAGGACTTACAAGAACTGTTAGAACAACAGATGGAAACCTTTTTAGGTGTTTCTTTTCTGGCAACTGAGTTCACCACTTCCAATGGTGGGCGCATCGACTCATTAGGGCTTGATGAAAACCGATGCCCGGTAATCATCGAATATAAGCGCCACACCAATGAAAATGTTATCAACCAAGGCTTATTCTATTACGATTGGCTGCTTGATCATAAAGCCGAATTTCAACTACTGGTGATGAAAGAATTAGGCCCTGAAATAGCTGAAGATATTGAATGGGACGGTGCACGACTAATTTGTATTGCCAGTGATTTCACCAAGTATGACGAACACGCCATAAAGCAGATTGATAAAAATATTGAGTTAATGCGCTATAAGTATTTTGGCGAAGATTTGCTTATGCTTGAACTTGTAAATACACAGTCTACAAAAGCAAATCACCCGACAAAAATATCCAAACCATCTACCACAAAAAGTACTAAGCAGGATAAAAGCCACCAGCAGGCACTGAGTAATTCAAGTGCAAACCTTCTCAAGCTTTACAGTGAAATATGCGAATTCTGTGAGTCACTCGGTGACGATTCTCAGCGAAAAGAGCTAAAACTGTACACTGCGTTTAAACGCATAAAGAACTTTGCAAGTTTTCATGTGCTTCCCCAGAAGAAAGATGAGCGCATTGTGATGTATCTAAAAGTTGATCCCAGCGAAATTTCGCTTGAGGAAGGCTTTAGTCACGACGTGACTAACAAAGGGCATTGGGGCACAGGCAACTTAGAAGTTGTAATACGAAACCAACAAGACATCGAAAAAGCAAAGCCGTTAATTAAACAGAGCTTTGATATTAATTAATTTGGAATAAAACAAAAAATGGTTGAGCAGCATAAAAAGGCACTAGAAAAACAACTATGGAACATTGCGAATTCCATGCGCGGAAACATGAGTGCCGACGAGTTCCGTGACTACATCCTAGGCTTTATTTTCTATAAATACCTGTCTGAGCGTATGGATATTTACGCCGATGAACTGCTTAAAGCTGACGATATTAAATTTGATGCTATCGACGAGACTACTGACGAAGGCCAAGAATACCTAAGCGCCATTCAAGAAGAAGCCATCGACCATTTAGGTTACTTTTTAAAACCCAGTGAGCTGTTTCATGTGCTAGCGCAAAAAGGCGAAGCGGGTGAGTTCATTCTGCAACCGCTTACCGAAGTGCTGAATCACATTGAACAAAGCACTATGGGCACAGCCGCTGAAGACGATTTCAACGGCCTGTTTGATGACATCGACCTTACTTCGAACAAACTGGGTAAAACTGAAAAAGCCAAAAACGAGTTAGTCTCAAAAATCCTAGCTCACTTAGACGCCATCGACTTTTTACATCACGAAACCGATATCGATGTACTCGGCGATGCCTACGAATATCTTATTGGTATGTTTGCCTCAGGTGCAGGCAAAAAAGCGGGCGAGTTCTATACGCCACCAATGGTATCGAAGCTACTAGCAAAGCTGGTAACCATGGGTAAAACCAAGCTTAAAAGCGTTTACGACCCAACCTGTGGCTCAGGCTCTTTGTTGTTGCGTGTAGCTAAAGAGGTTAAAGAAGTCGGTAAGTACTGTGGGCAAGAGTCTAACCCCAGTACATATAACCTTGCACGAATGAATATGATTCTGCACGGTGTACATTACCGCCAATTTGATATTCAGCAAGATGATACGCTAGAAACACCGCACCACATTGAAGAACGTTTTGAGGCGGTAGTTGCAAACCCACCCTTTTCAGCCAATTGGAGTGCAAGCCAAGGCTTTTTATCCGATGAACGTTTTCAAGATTACGGCAAGCTTGCCCCAAAATCTAAAGCCGACTTTGCTTTCGTGCAGCACATGGTTCATCAATTAGACGAAAACGGAACAATGGCGGTAGTACTTCCACATGGGGTGCTATTTCGAGGAGCTGCCGAGGGGCACATACGCAAGCATCTTATCAAGAACAAGAATTACTTGGATGTAGTCATCGGACTGCCAGCTAACATATTTTACGGCACCTCAATCCCTACTTGTATTTTGGTATTGAAAAAACACCGTCAACATAAAGACAACATCTTGTTTATAGATGCTAGCCAGAACTTCGGCAAAGCAACAAATCAGAATTACATTCGTGAAGAAGACTTAGCTAGAATTCTCGAAGCAGTAGATGAGCGTGAGCAGTTAGCGCCAGAGAAAGCAAACAAGTTTGCTTATGTCGCTAGTATCAGTGAGATTGCCGAAAACAACGACTTCAACTTAAACATCCCAAGGTATGTAGACACATTTGAGGATGAAGAAGAAATTTGCTTGCGTACAGTGGTTGAAGGCTTGAACGAAGTTAATATAAAAATCAACAATGTAGACGAACTTATATCAAATACATGTATGGAACTGGGTATTCAATCTCCTTTCGGAGTAATCAATGAGCTATAAAAAGTCCGTCCCATCATTGAGATTCAAACAATTTAAAAATTTGTGGGAACGGAAAGTTTTCGGCAGTGGCGTCGAACCGTATATAGAGAGAGTCGATTCCTCAACAGACTTACCAGTTTATTCGTCATCAAGAGCGGGGCTTTTGGCTCAGGAAAGTTATTTCTCTAATCGTCGTGTTACCAACGAGGGGGAGTACGGAATTGTACCATACGGTTACTTCGTCTATCGCCACATGAGTGATGATCTCACATTTATGTTTAATATAAATGATGTCTCGCCCAAAATTGCCGTAAGCAAGGAGTATCCCGTTTTTTGCGTAAGAGACTGGGATGCCAGATTCATACGCTACAAATTAAATTATTCCAATGATTTTAAAAAATTTGCAGCAACTCAAAAGCTGGGAGGGACTAGAACTCGACTTTACTTCAAAAATCTCTGCCTTTGGGAAACCTTGATCCCGAATATAAGAGAGCAACAGAAAATAGCAGACTTTCTGTCGGCAGTAGATGAAAAAATCACTCTTCTCAAAGAAAAGTATGCGCTGCTCCAGCAATACAAAAAAGGGGTAGTGCAGAAGCTGTTCAGCCAAGAGAACCGCTTTAAAGACGACGACGGCCAAGCGTTTCCTGATTGGATCGAGCTACCTTTCGCAGAATGTTTTGAAAGAGTTACTCGTAAAAACAAAATAGATAATCGAAATGTACTGACAATCTCCGCTCAACACGGTCTTATTAATCAAGAGAAGTATTTTAATAAATCGGTTGCGGCAGCCAACTTAACTGGTTATTACCTTTTAGACAAAGGCGAGTTTGCCTACAACAAAAGCTATTCGAAGGGCTATCCAATGGGGGCGATTAAGCGTCTCAATAATTATGACCTAGGAGTAGTTTCCACTCTGTATATTTGCTTTAAATCTAAGCACGAACAAATTGATGAATTTTGGGAGCAGTTTTTTGAAGGGGGGATGCTCAATCGGCAAATCAGTAAAATAGCTCAGGAAGGTGCTCGCAATCATGGGCTCTTAAATATAAGTGTGACCGAATTTTTTGAGGATATAAAGGTAATGGTTCCCTCAATAGAAGAACAAAGAAAAATTGCTAATTTCTTACAAGCATTAGACAAAAAATTAGACGCCGTTCAGCAACAAATCGACCTTACCCAAACCTTCAAAAAAGGCCTGTTACAACAGATGTTTGTGTAGCCATTAGCAAGAAAGGAATCTATGTGAGCTATCAGTCAGAACAACAATTAGAAGATAACTTTATTGCTCAGTTGCAGCAGCAAGACTATGAGCGCATTCAACTAAACGATGCGCAGGCTTTAAAGGATAACCTGCGCAAGCAATTATCTGCGCTAAACAAGCTAGAGATAAGCGAAACCGAGTTTAGGCAGGTACGCAACGCCTTAATAAAGGGCAATGTGTTTGATAAGGCAAAGCTTCTGCGAGACCGCATTAGCATAACCCGTGATGATGGTAGCACCGCATACATTCGTTTTTTGGCCGACAGCCATGAAGAGAATATCTTACAGGTAACTAATCAGGTTACTATTAAAGGCAGGTACAAAAACCGCTATGACGTAACGGTGTTGGTTAATGGCTTACCGCTGATTCAAATTGAGTTAAAGCGCCGGGGCCTTGAACTTAAAGAGGCCTTTAACCAAGTAAATCGCTACCAACGACATTCTTACTGGGCTGAAGATGGCATTTTTCAGTTTGTGCAGATATTTGTCATCTCTAATGGTGTGAACACTAAGTATTACGCCAACTTCCCAAGTAATCGCAAGCCCAGCTTCAAACAGACCTTTTATTGGGCGGATGTCGATAACCACCGTTATGCAAAACTAGATCAGTTCACATCGCAGTTTTTAACCCAAAAGCACATAACCGATATGATCACCAAGTATGTGGTGATTAACGAAACTGATCGTATGCTGATGGTAATGCGCCCATACCAAATTTACGCTACAGAGGCGATTATTGCTCGGGTAGGTGAACGAGCAGCATTACCTCAAGAACGCCAAATAACCGAAGATTTAAATGGCTATATTTGGCACACCACTGGCTCAGGAAAAACGTTAACCTCGTTTAAAACTGCGCAGTTACTCACTACAGACCCAAGTATTGACCGAGTTGTGTTCGTGGTAGACCGTAAAGATTTGGATTACCAAACAGCCAAGGAGTTTAATAACTTCAAAAAAGGCTGTGTGGATGGCACAGACAAAACCAATATCTTGGTAAAGCAATTTTTGGGTAAAGAAGTTTATTACATTGAAGAAGATGGCGTGCGTAAGTCCGCTAGCCAAAACGATGGTGGTAAGCTTAACGAGCTGCGCAATGAAAAACTGATAGTAACCACCATACAGAAGCTTAACCATGCGATTAGCCGCAAGCGTTATAAAGCGCAAATGGAGCGTGTGCGAGAGCAGAACATCGTCTTTATTTTTGATGAATGTCATCGTAGCCAATTTGGTGAAACCCATCACCGCATTTGTGACTTCTTTACTAACCACCAAATGTTTGGCTTTACGGGTACGCCTATTATGGCGAAAAACGCTATTTCTAAGTCTGGTCGAAAGTACACAACAACCGATTTATTTCATAAAGCGCTACACAAATACACCATTGTAGATGCTATTAAGGATGAAAACGTTTTACGATTTGGCGTGGAATATGTGGGCCGCTACAGGAAAAAAGACAGCGCCAACGAAGTAGACATCGAAGTTCAAAACATTGATACCAAGGAGTTAATGGAATCTGACGCACGTCTGGAAAAGATTGTAGATTACATTATCGAGCAACATGGTCGTAAAACACACTCCAAAAGCTTCACGAGTATGTTCTGTGTTTCTAGTGTGCCTGCCTTAACTAAATACTATGAGCTGTTTGCTAAGAAAAAAGCTGAGGGCCAACACGACTTACGTATAGCCACGATATTTTCTTATAGCGATAACGAGGAAGACCCCGATGCAGACGGTGTATTTGACTTTACCGAGCTAACGCAAAAAGAGAGTTCTGCCGTAGCCGAAATGCCTGCCCAATATACCCACAGTCGCGACAAGCTAGAAAGCTACATAGGTGATTACAATGCTATGTTTGGCTGTAACTACACTACCAAAGACAGCGAGTCATACTACAACTATTACAATGACATCTCTAAAAAGGTTCGTGAACGTAAAATTGACTTGTTGCTAGTGGTGAACATGTTCTTAACCGGGTTTGATAGTAAAACCCTGAACACTCTATTTGTTGATAAAAATCTAAAGTTCCACGGCTTAGTGCAAGCGTATTCGCGCACAAACCGAATTCTTAACGAGCAAAAATCGCAAGGTAACATTGTTTGTTTCCGTAATTTAAAGAAGCGTACCGATGAAGCTTTAGCGCTATTTTCAAATAAAGACGCGAAAGATACGGTCATCATGCCGCCCTACAGTGAGTTCGTTAAGCTATTTAAAGAGGCACTGCAAAAGCTTGAAGCCATTGCCCCAGATGTAGACAGCGTAGATGATTTAGTTGATGAAGATGCAGAGCTAGAGTTTATAAAAGCATTTCGTGAGTTAATGCGTTTGCGTAACGTATTATCGACCTTTGCAGACTTTGATTTTGATGACATTGGTATAGAAGAACAAACATTCGAAGACTACAAGAGTAAATACCTAGACCTGTACGACAAGGTGAAAACAAATACTGGCGGCGATAAGGAATCTATTCTAGAAGAGGTTGATTTTGAGCTAGAGCTGCTCGCTATGGACGTGATAAACGTTACATACATTCTAAACCTTCTTGCCAAGCTCAAAGAAGCCGAAAACGAAGAGCAGTACCAATATCAGTATAAAGCACTAATGCAGGCCGTTGGAGGCGACCCAGAGCTGCGTAGCAAACAAGAATTGATTGATAAATTTATAAAAGAAAACCTACCAGACGTGAAAAACGCCGAGGACGTCGGTGAAGCATTTAGCGCATATTGGGAAGTCGAGAAAGATAAAGCAATTAAACAACTAGCCACTGAAGAAGACCTAGATGAAGAAGCCGTAATTGATGTTGTCGAACGGATTGAATATACCAGTCAGGAACCGCTACGCGAAGACGTAGTTAAAACAATGAAAAAACCACCTAGCGTGCTACAGCGCCGCAAGGTAATACCGCGAATTGCCGATAAATTTAAACAGTTTGTAGATACGTTTTATAAGGGAATTTAGCCATACTAACTTTGGCCCAACGTTAAAAAGCTAGTAAAGGGAATTATTTATGTCGAACACACTGGCTCAGAGCGTCGCACAGCAAATTTACAAAAAGAATTATCAAAGCTGCCTCGCTCTGCCTAATAATGATGGGCCCAAAGCATTAAAGTTGTTGCTAGAGGAATTTATGGCGTTGACTCAACCCCGGAAGCACGCCATTTTAAAATGGAACCTTAATGCAATTACATGCAACTATCCCGCTAACTTACTACAAAGCATTTGGTGGAATTCTCCGCAGGGTGCTGAAGCGCTTCCGACTGATCTTGAAAGTTTGTCTGACACAAAACTTTGCGTTGGGAGTGCCGATGGCTTCACTCCCCTGTCTAAAGTTGAGATACGACGTCAGGTTGTCGATATCTTATGTTCCGAGCTAATGCCTATAATTGAAGATGACTACATTAAAAAAGCACAAATAGACCTAGGCTATGTGCATATTAAGCATGAAGAGCTTAAAGAGACATTTGACTCGTTGATCAACCTCACATCTACCTATAAGGGGTCTCGACGGTTTTTAGAGTTTTTAAACTTCACATCAAAAATAAAGAATTACTCTGCTTTTAATGTCGCTTTAATTCATGCCCAGAATCCAAATGTAGAATACGTGGCTACGAGCAATGACTGGGAGAGACGGCATAAGAGAAAAATTAAGGCTAATGCAAAGCCGATAGTTATCTTAGCCCCTTTCCATCCTATTTTAATGGTATTCGATGTCAACGACACCGACGGAGCTCCATTACCAAATCGATGCTTTTCAGCATTCTGGGCAGAAGGATACGAGCCTTACGAAGAATTAGAAACGCTAGTTGATTACTTGGGCAAGGAAGGCGTAAAGGTTACCTATAAAGAGCTCCCAAAAAACTTGGCTGGCTGTATTGCTAGAAATATAGGTAAGACGCCTGAGTACTCAATGAAGATAAATAAGAATCATACAATAGCGGTTAGATTCGCAACTGTTATTCATGAAATAGGACATTGGCTGTGCGGCCATCTTGGCGAAGCCAAAGGCGTGCCTAACCGCGATCATCTCGATCTAACACAAAAAGAGTTTGAAGCAGAGTCCATTTCTTATGTGGTTTGCAAAAGGTTTGGCATTCGAAGCAACTCAGAAGAATATTTAGCAGATTACGTAGATCGGCAGTCATTAATACCTTCTGAAGTATCAGTGGACTTGATTTTAAAAGCTGCGTCAAAAATCGAAACGCTCATCAAATCAGGCCCTAGCAAAAAAGAGCGCTCCTCGAACAAAATCAAGAAGGCAGCTCAGTTGGGGTTTGAACTAGTGCCCTTTTGAAAGGAATGAATAGTGACTGCTTTATCGAGAAATAATTCACCAACACAAAAACATGTTTCACTTTCAACTGAGAAAGCTAGTACGAAGACAACACTTTACATCTAGAGTAAAAAATTAATGAATTTAAAAAATATTAAGCTGACAATCGCAGCATTGACGATCTTTACTATGACAGGGTGCAATTCAACATCGAACTCGTCAAATATCGACTCTCTTAAAAACCAGCCCGAAATAAATGTTGGCACATCGCTAACCGAATTATCACCTTCTGACAGGAATGCTTTTATAGGTTTATTGTTGGCTCGCCTATCTGAAAAAAAGATGGAAGACAACGGTCCTGCATTTGAGTATTTTGATAACAACTATCAAGTCAATTCAGCAAACGGTCGAGTTGTTGTTAAAATTTCCGCTAACGATGATGGACAGTTAGAACGCTCATTTCAGTCAACCTGCAAGCCCTGTAGCGAAGCTACACTTACTCAGGCTAGTACTATTTACGAACAGTTGGGAGAGTGGTACTTAAAATACGGTGAAAAATATTTAAAGTTTGTAAGTGCTTATCGTAAGCAGGAAAGCCTTGTTACAAACTTAATAGAAACGACAGAAATTAAAGTAATAGACGAGAAAGCCCGCCTCTCGGAAGCTAGCCTTAAAAGGCTGGCTGACTCCATAAAAGTTTTAAAAGTAATGGAGGGTGAGAAACATAATGTTTTCCAACTCGATGAGCCCACTAATCTTGATATGGCAATGAAAATTGCCTTTCTTAACAGGGCCAACATTGGGAAACTCAGCGTTACGTATAAGAACGTGCCAGCAACATTTTATCCGTCAACACTTCCTAACGTGGTAAAAGCTTATGTGGACGAGGTAAAGGTAGACCTTTTTCCTCAAAATTTCAGTGCTAGTAACGAAGATCTAGAACTTTATATGGAAGGCAGTAGTCTAGTCGTTTTAAACATGACTCCAGAATTTATAGAGCTTAAAAACTTATCAATGTACTACGGCGGAAAAATTACAACGTTTGAACCAGAACGTTCATTGCTCCCACCACAATCAGAAAGCATAGAGTTGTTTTCAGAGCTTCCATACTATTCTAGGTACAATCATAAAAGGCTAGTGAAAATAGAAGACGAGCATGACTCCGTAACTTTTGGGTTTGCAATCAAATACAGCATAAACAACGATGAAAAGACACTCTTCCACACAGTGAATTTGCACCAAGAGAGGCTGTAGCTTAAAAGCATTAAGGACGCTATGCTTTGTCGTCGTGACTGGATAGCAGTTTGTACACTGCTTAAGAGTTTAGATTGACCAAGCTTGAATTACTCATAGCTAGCCTAAAGAAGAGCATTATGCATAGGAAGAACATGAAACAGTATTTTTCTGAAAAATTTAGTATTTTTGACAAAAACGATATTCTTCCAAGAAAGCAGATAATAGAAGCTATAAAAGTTTTCTCAGCGTGGGCTGTACCCGCCTTTATATTTGTGCTTTGGGCGGACACTTACTATCCAGATGTAGAGTTTTATAAAAAAGCTATAACTGAGGGCATCGGACCAAATCTATGGAATGCGATTGGTTCTTTTGGTCTTTTTTCGTTTGGTATAGCCCTTGCCTTTTCACCGTTAAAAACACCATCACTTTTAGCCACTCAGTTACTCTCGAATACCTATGCTATCGGCTGCCTAACTTTTGGACTTTTGGTTGGACAATGGTGTCTACTTCCCTTTTCAGAATTAGTATGGTGGCAACAGGGGCTATTTGGAGTCACTTCAGTATTTTTACTGTTGTTGGTTTTTGTGTACAACCTCTTTGTATGGTATCTGAGTTTTCTGATACACAGTTCTAGAAATCATAAGTCAAAATTTTTAGGTAAGTTCGAGCAGTTGCATTGGGTTTGGAGAGCGGGGATTGGCACTTTCTTATCTGCTATCTCTCTTGCAGCTTTCTTGAATGCTTAACAAAACATTTGCCATGTTTAACGCTGTGTTTCCAGCTAGGAGGTTTCGCGAATCGTTATCGAAAAAACTCTTTTGCGCATGCTTCATCTTGGCGTTTTAAATTCTTTTGAGGCGGCGAAATTGCACGCAGTTATTGGCTGCGTAGGAAACTTAAAGTTGCTCTACTAGAAACCTTCCGTCTTTGATACAACCTACCTCGATAGCACCACATGGGCTAAAGCGCTTTAGCTTCCCTATTTGCTGTAAAGGCTCATATAAATCATTACCGTCGCGCAAAAGTTCACGTGTAATTTCACCTGAGACAGAGGCTTGCGCTACTGTTTCAGCTAGCGAGAAGACGTCTAATTTTTTCATTCGATACCTCCTACAGACTATTTGAAAATTAAGTGGGAGTGAGAGGCGTAGGTAGCGCTTCAACTCCCTGATAATACACAACCTCACTATAATGATAGCTATGATATGTCACAAAGCAAACTACATGCTTCATCAATAATATTGCTCCTTTCTTACAGGGCCTTGAGAATTTAGACAAGTTCACTCAGAAAGTGGTTGAGTATGAAATACCATAATTAGGCGAAAATGGAGTTAAGAGGGGCTGATCATTAAAGCTTCGGCTGAATTCAGCGTATTGAGTTTGTCCACTAAAACCCGAATGATAATACTGACCATTAGACCAATTCGGAGCAAACTCTCCAATAGTACTGTTTAATAACAAACCAGACTGATAATACTGACCATTAGACCCGTTCGGAGCAAACTCTCCAATAGTACTGCTTAATAACCAACCAGACTGAATTCTCTGTGCTGCAATTTCCCAACTAGATTCGTGTGGCCATAAAGAGATAGCCGCGTACTCTTCAGTATTAATTGGCTTTATATACCCGCTTAGTGCAAGTGCCGCTTGATTACCTTCATCCGCTAGCCTATGAATCTTCTCAATATACTCCTTTTTTGGGTTGCTCAAATTACTATTAGGCACCCTCTCGATATATCTATTGTAAGATTCATCAAAGTTTTGAATAGTATGGGCTATCTGGCTTTCTTCTATCATCTCGCCATTCTCAACATCGTTTACAAGCGATTCAAGCTCTTTCTTTTGTAATTTAAAATCCGCTAAAGCAACTCTATTTTTTGTATCATTTACGAGGCCACCACTCTCACTCAAAATAGATGGAAAGGCAAGCCCACAAGTAAATGCGAAAAAGAAGGCCTTCTTTTTCTGATTTGGGTCAAACGTTGTTAAAACATAAACGCCAACACCAGCCGCCATAGCCCCGCTTACAAATGGCACAGCGACAAGGTTTAATAACTTAATGGCAGTTAAAGGAAATGTACTTGGCTCATTCCAAGCTGATGCAACTGAAAGCATCCCTCCAACTGCGCCACCAATGAGTATCAAAGAAATCTCCAATGAATGATCTAATATTGACCTATCGCCAGTTGTCATGCCAATCTCCCTTTGCTCAATTTTTAGAACCAGAATAGTACAATTATTGACCACCAACAAACATTTGATAAACATGATTGGGCCGCTGGATTTAGTAATATGTCACATTATTTTATGATTTCGTGTCTCTTTACACTTTAATAATTAAATCCTTTTCAACTAGGCTTTTATGCAGCTCAGAAGTCGTTTTAGACTGCGAGTGAATATAACGTAAGTCGTCATGTGCGAGCTTGCTCCACTTTCTAAATGGAACTACTTTACTTTCACTAGTTGCCTCTTTAGCTCTAATTGACTTTAAGCTTTGCGAACTAGTTTCAATTTGTGCGGCAAGCTTTCTAGCAAGTACGGTATTATCGATATCAGGGTACTCGTCTTTCAACAGTGCAATTTCTGTAGCATAGTCTTTGAAATCTAACCCGAAGATTTTAAGGAGCGACTTAAGTTCTGTGTCTTCAACTTCGCTAATATTTTCTTCAAGTTCTTGTTCTACATTTTCGTACAGCTCTTCAACTATACTATCCACATCGACAGTAGGGAGTGTTAAATCAGAGTACTTTTCTATTTCACTGACTCTACCTGAGCGGAGCGCATCCAGCATAGGATGAACACTTTTCATTTCTTCTTTGTACACTGTGTCCAACAACGGGATAGTTAACTCTTCAGCTCCAGAAACGATTGCTCTTATTTGAGCAATAACAAAGATTTTTACGGTTATATCTAAAATCCCTTGCGATAAAACAAATAAATGGGTGAGGATGTCTTCTGAGGGCTTTTTTGTACGTTTCTGAACCCACTGGAACCTCCATAAGCGTCTTACAAAACCTCTCCAGCGATCTAAGTCCTTTTCTGTCTTTGAAATACCCCAATGCATGCTACCAAAACCAATTTCTCTTCTCGCGCCACGCAAATCCTTCGAAATACCAGTTGCTTTTGGTGTACCTACAACAAGAACAGGAATTCCGAGGGTATTAGTGAGCTCGGTAAAGAAATTGATCAAAAAGTCACGTTTTTCTTTGGTGTCTTGTAAATGCTGTATTTCGTCAATAACAAGCACGCCTATAGAGTGGTCAACTGCTATCTGCTTCATAGCTTGTAATAAGGTTTTCTCACCAATTCTGATTTTCTGAGTGTACCGACGGTGATAAACAGTCCCTAACACTTCATCTACTGCATGGAAAAAATTACTGCAAAGACTTGCTAAGTCACCATTAGACGGACATTCAACAAATACGTAAGTGAGTTGTTGGTGCATGTTGTATTTAGGGTGCTCAATAAGTTGCGGATAAGTCGAAAGAATCTTCTTTACCGCCGTTGTTTTTCCGCTACCTGAACAGCCTATAAGCGTTGTGCTTTGGACTGAGCGATCTGTTGTGGGGAAAACGTTAATAGTCGCCTCTTTTCCTTGGGTTTTTAGATAGTTTTCTTGGATAACTTCTTTATCTAGGTTCTTTGCGGGGTTCCGTTTAACATAGCCGCTACGAATCATAAGCGATAGCTTCTTTTCCAAATTTAAATGACTTGGAAGAGGGTGAAAAAAATCACCATCCATAAGCTTGGCAATAGCGTGAATTCTTAAATTAGCATGCATATTTAGCTCTGCTTCGCTATGCGCAGGCCTTGATGCAAGAGCCTTTGCGAGAGCAATATCATCAACGCAGATTTGGGGCAACGCTTCAATAAGCGGATTACCTCGGTATTCAGCTAAGCCCGGGTCGCTATAGCTTGCCGTTACTGATGTTTGAGTAGTTTTCATTCGTCATCTCCAAAAATGTCATCTGGAATTTCGGGTGCCTCAAAGCTGGCAGGCTTTTTTATCGGTTCTACGTTATTTGGTATTTTTTGATTCGGGCTATGCTTTTTCGCTCCGACAGAGCGAGATTTTCGTTCATCAGCCAGCGCTTGCTTTTTATTTGCCTTTATCGCACTCACTCTCGAACGCGCAGATGCGTCTGAGGTATTTCCTTTGTGACGTTTCATCGCCGCTCTTATACGGTTTTCAATTCCTTCTTCCGCATCAAGCTGTTTGCTTTTATTAGCTTTTGCTTCAATATCGCCCATTAGCTTCACAGCACGATTTGTTTGCTTGGCTTCATAAAACGTCATGTCTTGAAATGCACGGCTACGTTCAGTGAGGTTAGCGGCCCAGAACACTTGCTCTTGTTCTTTGGGAAATATGTATATGCTGTTTGTGCTGCGTGGGTCGTAAGCAATTTCAACTTTTTTAGGCCTTGTACGATGCTTATCCCTTAAAAACCAACCAGCCTTAAATGCTTCAGGGCAGCTAAACGTCAAAGACTGAAACTTTATTCCCTCATTAGAAACTGTAGCCATTTCTCTTGGCAGAGTGTGAACTTTGAACTCTTTAACACCAGCGCTCCTCAACAGACCAGACCGATTCTCTATACCCCACTGCCACAAATTCTTTGGAGTACGTGGTAATTCGTCAGGTATACCAGCGTCAGCATCATACTTTTTCATAACACTTAAATTGTGCTTATAGATTAGTAATACAAGAATTTCTTCCAGCTCTAAAAGTGTTAATTGAGCGTCAAGACGATAGTCTTTTCCTCCACGCTTTTTCACCGTTTCTGACGTTACTGCACCGGGAGTGTATGGTATGAAGTCGGCTTGGAGTGTCCTAAATCTTTGCTCGACTATACCCTTAGCGTCACCTCTGCGAGCTTTAGCATTCTCGATACGAACGTTATAAGTGTTAACTAACGATTCCGATTGATGAGTAAGTAGCTCACCTTTGTCAGCTAGAATAGCAGTAGGTAGACCAATTGCTGGCCAGTCTTCAAATTCAATTGGTATACCTAGTCTCTTACAAACGTCGACTTTGTTCTCTAGACAATTTGCAATGCACATCATGGCAAGCACATATGAAGGAGGTTCAAACGTCAGATAATAACCTACGACTAACCGAGAAAAGACGTCAATAGTTAGCATAAGTGTTGGTCGGCCTATGATTTTGGTAGAGTCTTTATCGCTAACTAAATATAAATCAACAATCGTAGCATCGAACTCAAATCTATCACCGGGCGCAAGTACTTGTGCCGTAGCAGTACTTTTTAGAGGCCTAATATCCTTTTCGTAGTCAATTTTTGAGCTTCTCAATTTTGCGGTATCAGAAGCGTCATACTCCATTTTAAAAAAATGTTTTAACTGTAGGATCGTCGGATAATCTTGGCTTTGGATGTCGGGATACTTCTTTCTAAATTCCAGCTCTACTTTACTCTGGACTTTAGTCCAAGGCATTCGCGTCACTTTTAAATAGTACGAGTCGATTGCCTTCCTAAAAAGCTCCTTAATGTTTTCATCAATAGGAATACCAGTTCCAGATGTGACTGTTCGTTTCCTGCCTACTTTTTTATCTGTTATCTTGCGAGTCTTATTTCGTGCACCCTGCTTTTGAAAATCGGGTAACAATGCCGCTTTATTTTGGCCTCGCTGCAAAAACTTGCGTGTTAAAGTGTAAAAATGTTTTATCGAGTAGGTCGCCTTACTACCATCTACAACCTCTTTGTAAAGCGCGGGCCACGCGTGGCGATGCAACCGTAACGGGTTATTGTTCACGTTTTGCATCACTTCCCAAATTTCTTCAAGACGTCGCTTTTGCGATGCAGAAGGTTGTTTTAGTGCATTGCTGACAAAAGGGTCTGGGATTATCTCAGAGCATCTTTCTTTGAGTGCACTGATAATTTCCTGTTTATCAAAAAGCTCAGGATTAGCGTACTTATCATTGATATCGATCCATAGAATATCATCAGGAAGTATATCTAGAATCCGAAACTGCCGCTCAGCATGAGAAACAACCGCATTAACCAACAGCATAAAGGCCACCGGTATTCACATTGTCAGAAACAGAAATAAGGTCACCACAATTTAGGTTTTGATATGGCTGACTGATATCGAATACGAAGATTCTATAAGCGAAAGCATTCCTTATCAGCATTAGTGAGTTACCAGTAGGTTGTCCATGTCGCCTGTCATACAATGCACAGGCTTTTGCAAGCTTTAACTCGGGGGTATCTTTTATTTCATACCACAGATCCATAACTTGAGATTCGAAGCTTTTTTCCAAATGTAAGTTTTTACCACCTAACATCCAATCGACATTGGCCTGTTGAATATGGGGGATATCCAGCTCTGTAATTAACTTCCATTCAATTCCTTTGGCTAAGCAACACCGTCTCTCTATTTCTAGTTTGGCAACAGTCTCTTTATTCATAAGATCTTCAATGTATTTGACCTGAACGGCTGTCCGTCGATTTTCAAGAGAGTCGTAGCTTAAGAGTAGGTCCGTAGTAAAAATATGAAATTTGTTACCTTTTTTCGGATGTTTAATACCAGCCTCTTCTGCCACGGTAAGCGATGTTTCTAAGTCGAAGGGATACTGTTCGCGAATATCTGTTATAGATTCGTTCCAGTCGCAAAGTGAGAATGCTAGAAATTCAAGTTTTGAAAGTAGATGTACAACTCTACCCGAGGTATGGGAGAGTGCTCGATAGCTTGTACCATCGCTAGAGATTTCTTGAATACGGATCCATGGTTGGTATGTGAGTCCACGGCCCACACCTCTGCCGCTTTCGAAGCGCTTTTTAATTTCTTCTTTTGTCAGCCATTCAAGCTTTTTCATTGTTTATGCTCACCAATCTCCTATTTGATGAGCATAAACCAAGATTTTTTATAAACCAAACTTACGTCGATTTATTTTAACCAAACCAAATATAATATCACTTGAACCAAATATAATACTGCTTAAACCAAATTTAATAAGCTCTGACACGAATAAGTGCTTCAGCTGTGTGCTTTATTCCACCGTAACCGACTTCGCCAAGTTACGCGGCTGGTCAACGTCGGTGCCCTTAATTAGCGCTACGTAGTAGCTCAAAAGCTGTAGTGGCAAGGTATAAATGATAGGTGCGATTGGTTCGTCGCAGTGCGGTACGTTGATAACGCGCATGGTTTCATCACCTTCAAACGCCGCATCTTTATCCGCAAATACGTACATGATGCCGCCACGGGCACGTACTTCTTCAACGTTCGACTTTAGCTTCTCGAGGAGTTCGTTGTTCGGTGCAACCACAATAACGGGCATTTCGTCATCAATAAGCGCAAGTGGGCCGTGTTTCAATTCACCAGACGCATACGCTTCCGCATGAATATAAGAAATCTCTTTAAGCTTAAGCGCTCCTTCCATGGCAATAGGGTATTGATCGCCACGACCTAGGAACAAGCTGTGGTTCTTATCTGCAAATTCTTCAGCTAAATCTTCAATGCCACCAGTTATCGCTAAGGTCTCTTCAAGCTTTGCAGGCAGACTATGAAGCGCAGAGACAATAGCTTTGCTGTCAGCGTCTGTCATGCCGTTTTCTTTGCCCAGTGCTAGGGTAAGCATTAAGAACGCAGTGAGCTGAGTAGTGAAAGCTTTGGTAGACGCAACGCCAATTTCCGCGCCAGCGCGGGTCATAAATGCAAGGTCTGACTCGCGTACTAATGACGAACCCTGAACGTTACAGATAGTCAAACTAGACATATAGCCCAGCTCTTTTGCTAAGCGAAGGGCAGCTAACGTATCGGCTGTCTCACCTGATTGAGAGATAGTAATAAGCAGGCTGTTTGGGTGCACTACTGACTTGCGGTAACGGAATTCTGATGCAATTTCTACGTTGCACGACACATTTGCATATTGTTCTAGCCAATAGCGCGCCGTCATACCCGCATGGTAGCTGGTACCACAGGCAATAATTTGTACATGCTGTACTTTTTTGAATATCTCGTCAGCACCTTTACCAAATATGTCAGCAGTAAGTCCGTTTTCGTCAATACGATCTTTAAGCGCATTACGAACAACGGTTGGCTGCTCGTGAATTTCCTTAAGCATGTAGTGGCGGTAACCCGCTTTGTCACCCGCGTCGTGCTCGATATTCGACTCAATCACTTCGCGTTCAACGGCATTGCCGTCTTTATCGAAGATTTTAACGTCGCGACGAGTAATCTCTGCCACATCGCCTTCTTCTAAAAAGATAAAGCGGCGTGTCACTGGCAATAATGCCATTTGATCTGACGCAATGAAGTTTTCGCCAAGCCCCAAACCAATTACAAGCGGGCTGCCCGAACGTGCAACCACTACGCGACTAGGATCTTCTTTATCCATGATGACGGTGCCATACGCACCGTGGAAGGTTTTAACGGCACTTTGCACAGCGTCTAGTAAAGTCTTACCTGACTTAAGCTCTTCGTGTACGGTGTGAGCAATAGTTTCTGTGTCGGTGTCGCTGGTAAAGGTATAGCCCTGCTCTTTTAACTGTGCTTTTAAGTTAACGTAGTTTTCAATAATACCATTGTGAACAACAGCTACACGTTCAGTTGAAAAGTGTGGGTGCGCATTCGCTTCAGTCACACCACCGTGCGTTGCCCAACGGGTATGAGCAATTCCAGTTGTACCCAAAGCTTCACCTTCTGCCACCGCATCAGCAAGCTCTTGTACTTTGCCTGTACGGCGAATACGCGTAAGCGTGCCGTCGCCTTGCAATAGCGCTACGCCAGCTGAATCATAGCCGCGATACTCCAGTCTTTTTAAACCTTCTAATAGGATTTCAACCACGTTACGCTCAGCTACAGCGCCAACTATTCCACACATAATTATTCTCCACTCGGCGCTGCAATAAGTACTGTCACGCCCTGATTTTCAATATTAAGTTTGTCTTGTTCACAAATGCCTTCATCAGTGATCAAAACAGAAATGTTTTTCCAGCTTAGCTCTAGGTTAGGCATTTTATGCGTTAATTTCTTTGAGCTGGCTACTATAACCACCTTACTCGCCGCCACAGCCATGGCGCGGGTTACACCAATAAGCTCGTTAAAGGTGGTGGTGCCTCTATTGACATCTATGCCCGCGGCACCAATAAACGCAAAGTCAAAACTATAGGCACTAACCAACTGTTCAGCCATAGCGCCTTGAAACGACTGAGATTGGGCATCCCATGTGCCCCCTACCATTAACACCGTCGGCTCTTTTTCACTTTGGGTAAGGTAATTGGCGGTTGATAATGTGTTGGTCATTACCACTAAATCATCGGCATGTGATAAATGGGGTAAGATGGATGCGGTGGTAGACCCGCAGTCTATAACGAGCTTATTGCCCGGTTTGACCAAGCTCGCTGCAAGTTGGCCTATAGCGTTAATTGCTGGGCTAGTAGTTGAATTCGCGAAAGGGTCACTGGTAATAAACTGAGATGGCCCAGCATTTGAGTTGGTAGATGATGGTACAGGCACTGCGCCACCAAACTGTCGAATCAGTAAACCTTGCTGCGAAAGGGCTGCGAGATCTTTTCTAATGGTGACTTCAGACGTAGCAAAACGCACGGCCAAATCTTCAACTTGAGATTGACCATGCTCTTTCACCCACGCCACTATCTGCTGGCGGCGCTGTTCAACCGATTTACTACTTTTCAATATAACCTCATGCTCTTGCCGCCTTCTCGCTAAACCTTTCTGTACGCGTTGTTCCAATTGAGAACAAGCCATGAAAAGTCTGCAAAACAGTCCGCAAACACACCTTCAACATTCAATCATAACTTTCAAAACGAAAGTTATTAGTTTTAAAGTGAAAGCATCGTAAGTTAAATTGAAACGACGATCAAGGTAATTGTTTAATTAAACGCCAGCGATTTCTTTTGAGCACTCGCTTTTATGGCTAGCTCAATGACTTTGATAACAGGTACGACCGTACTCGCGTCAGCCGGCGAGAATTTACCGTCTTCAATAGCGTGAGCAAGGCGATTGAAAAACGTGAGATATTCACCCTTCAATGTTGTCACCGTCTCTTCAACTAGCTGGCCGCTTTCATTGACCACAGCTAGCACGCCATGCTCGTTATCTTTTGTAATCGCCCAGTGTTCATCATCAAAGGATAGCTCTGCACGCAATTGATCTTCTTGCGGATCTAAATAGAACTTTCGAAAGCTGCCTTTTGTGCCTTGCAAGTCGTAGCGCAATGTCGCGCTGGCCTGAAAAGCTGAACTACCTAGCTTTACAACTTTATCAACATAGTGAAGTGTTACATCGAACGTGTCATCTGACTGTCCATTTTCACGCAAGACCTGTATGTTTGCCGACACTTCTTCCGGCTCGCCGAAAAGCTGTAGCGCTTGGTCGATTAAGTGGGGACCTAAATCCCAGAAGATACCGCTTCCTGGCCCTGCATTTTCACGCCACCTGTCTCGTGGTACTGGGCGAAATCGATCGAAGCGGCTTTCCAAACGTTTAATGTCGCCAAGTTTTTCATCGTTAATTAGCTGCTTAATCGTAAGAAAATCGCCATCAAAACGTCTGTTGTGATAAACACAAAGCTGTTTATTTTGAGAATGTGCAAGCTCTACTAAAGCCTCTGCTTCTTCACTATCTAATGTAAATGGCTTTTCTACCAATACGTGACAGCTGTGCTCTAATGCCAGTTTCGCCTGTGGCCCATGAAGGTGATTTGGGGTTGTAATAACCACCAAATCTACATCGTGAATTTTAAGCGCTTCTTCCAACGAGCCATACACTTCAGCATGGGGTAAAACTGCGTTAACCACATCAGGTTTTGAAGAGATAACCACATCGACAGAGAACTGCGGTAGATAATTTAGAAATGGCAAATGAAAGGTTGTGGCGGAAAATCCAAAGCCAACCAGAAGTGTAGATATCATCGCATATCCTTGTGTAACGAGAATTAAGAGGTAAGTAAACACACACTATCAGTAATGATAGATAGGGGAAACCTTAGATAGTTCATTATTTAGAAGACAGATAGCTGAATGAGTTGCGTTTACAGCGACACAGTAGACGTTAATTTAAGCCCTCTGATTTTATCATCTTTCTGACTGGGCGATAGTTTGATGAGGCTGAAGAAGAAACTGGGCTAGCTAAACACTATTTGTGTTTGCCAGCCCTATCTCACCATGTAACCCGTTAGCGAGCTTTAATAAGGATACGTCTTTATTTTTTGGTCGGGCGCGGCCAATTTGGAATATTGCGCTGCTTACCGCGGGCAACGGCTAGCGCGTCTTCGTCTACGGTTGACGTAATCACGGAACCAGCACCTACGGTAGCCCCTTTGCCAATGCTTACAGGCGCGACAAGCGACGAGTTTGAGCCGATAAAGGCATTGTCGCCGATAACGGTTTTGGACTTGTTCACACCGTCGTAGTTACAGGTAATTGTGCCTGCGCCAATGTTCGCTTTGGCACCCACTTCTGCATCGCCTAGGTAGGTTAAGTGATTCGCTTTGGCGCCCTCGCCTAAAATAGCCTTCTTCATTTCCACGAAGTTACCCACTTTGGCATTTCTCTGCATTACTGCACCAGGGCGTAGTCGAGCGAAAGGCCCGACCGTACAGGCTTCACCTACACTGGCTTCTTCAACAATAGAATTAGCTTCAATTACAGCGTTATCGGCAATAGTACAGTTGCGCAGAATACAGTTTGCACCAATGTTGACGTTGCTACCAAGTGTCACCTTACCTTCAACAATAACGTTAACGTCGATAATTACGTCGTTACCGGTTTCAAGCTGGCCGCGTAAGTCAAAACGAGCAGGATCCAGCAAGGTCACGCCATTGGTCATTAGCTCCTCGGCTTGGCGACGCTGAAGCGCGCGCTCCAGGTTAGCTAACTGCAAACGATTATTAACGCCTTCCACTTCTACCGCAGACTGTGGCTGTGCTGACTGAATTCGCTTGCCTTCGGCCGCTGCCATGGCAATAACGTCGGTAAGGTAATACTCACCTTGCGCGTTATCATTGCTTAACTCGCCCAACCAGCGCTTAAGATCAGCACCAGACATCATCATCATACCGGTGTTAATTTCTTTAATTTCACGCTGGGCATCAGTGGCGTCTTTGTGCTCAACTATCGCGGTAATGTTGTCATTCTCACGAATAATACGGCCCATGCCTGTGGGGTCGTCTAGATTTACAGTGAGCAGTGCTAAATCACAGCTTTCCTTCACAGCTTTTAACGCACTTAGTGTCTCTTCGCGAATAAGTGGCGCGTCGCCAACCAGAACAAGCACGTCTTCATTGTCTTTAATATGAGGTGCCGCTTGCTGAACAGCGTGGCCTGTACCTAACTGTTCGGCCTGTAAGCACCAGTTTAGATTATCTTCAACAACCGTTGCCTTAAGCTGGTCGCCGCCATGACCGTAGACCAAATGAATATTGTCAGCACCCAGTGATTTTACTGTGTTGATAATTCGCTGCACCATAGGTACACCACCTACTTTGTGTAACACCTTGGGCAACGATGATTTCATACGAGTACCTTTACCCGCCGCTAAAACAACCACTGAGAAAGCCATATAATTCCTTTATTTCGCAAAGAGAATGAAAAATCGGAGCATAGTGTAACCAAGGAAATAGCATATGTCAGCGGTTCATTCGTGATCAAAAGCTATTTGCAGAGTGCGAAAACTAGGTGTTTTCCTTCATTGTTATTTAGTCTAAAGTTAATGATAGTCACCTAGTAGTTCAATATTGCAACAGGTATACTTACCATTATAGGTAAAGTTCAGTCAGGCAAGGGAGCATGCGCAGTCTGTGAACACATTTAGAACACTGCATAGAAGCATTTTAGTGTTATTCGCGGTAGTGGTTATCGCTATCGTTACACTGGTACATTTTAGTATTTCCAAGATTGTTGCCGAGCAGAGTCGCGCGCAACAACAGTCACTTTCGCCCGCAATCTCACTTATTGTGGAGCAACTTTTAAAACCACTCCATATTTCAGAAGCTTTGGGGCATTCCACCGAGTTAGTAGACTTGATGGATGGAGAAACGATTGACCAAGAGGCTGTTTTCAAAACATTGGATCGTCTTGAAAACGAGTTTGGGTTGTCTTTCTTTATTGCCAGCGAGGCAGACAGAAAACAATATAATTCTGATGGCAGCATAATTAACCTGATTGAAGGGGAAGTAAGCTGGTATTTCAAGTACAAGGACTACCCTACCGATGCCGTGGCAGATATCGGTAAATGGGAAGACACCCATTTCTATATTGATATAAAGATCCACGATGAAGATGGCCGCTTCTTGGGCTTCTTTGGTGTTGGAAAGAGTCTGCGCAGTTTTATCGAGGTCTTCGATACCTATAAGCAAGAGTACGGCTACGACTTTTTGTTTGTAGATGGTGAGGGTGACATTATGCTGTCTTCTGATCCTAATCTTATTGCGTCTTACTCTGATTTTACCAATTTGTCAGAATTGCCTTGGTATGCCAGCCTTCCCCTTACTATCCAGAACGAGCAGGCACTCAACAATAAATTAGTGACGATCGACCAGAATGATTACCTTATTGCCGAAGTAAAACTTAATCAATTTGGTTGGACGGTGTTTTTACTCAGTCCACTTGAAGAACGCCAGGCTGAAATTTCACAAGCATTTATATTCAGCGTTGTAACACTACTGGTTGTTGTATTCTCGCTGTTTTTACTTATCTACAATCTGTTGTATTACTTCAGAAAAGACATGCAGCCAGATCTGGTTGTTCGCCATACTAACCGTCTTCCAGAAAAAGAGAATTTACAGCTTATCTACAAAACGCTACTGGCTGAACATAAGTCACTAAGCGTAATGCTGATTAGCATTGATGAGTTTTCTGACATTGTTGACGCTCACGGCAGAAACGCAGGCGACGACTTATTAGATAAAGTTGTGGCGTATTTGGCTGAGCACTTGCGCGAGCAAGATGTACTGGGACGCTGGAGCAGTGCAGAATTCATTATTCTATTGCCACATACCGGCCCGCATGTGGCTTTTGATATGGCACAAAATCTTCGTCACGGCATCGCTACCTTGCCGCCGCTACAAGAGTTACCAGAACTGCTTATTACAGCGTCTATTGGTATATCTTACACCGCGTCACCGCGCGCTATGCACGAAGTAACCGCGCACGCGGAAGACGCGCTTTATCAAGCCAAGCGCGACGGCAGCAATTTAGTAAGAATGCAGCTGATAGACTAGCCCAGGTTTGATTCAATCTAAGCAGGTTTAACCTTAAGGCGTTTTCTTTTGAGAACGCCTGTGGTTAACGCCACACCGAACAAAATCATTAAACCACCCACAATGGTTTGAATTGATAAGTGCTCTTGCAAGAACAGTACACCCCAAATAATGCCAAATAGTGGTACCAGGTAAGCTACAGTAATGGCTTTGGCTGGGCCGATGTCAGCTATGAGTTTGAAATACAAGATATACGCTATGCCCGTGCCACCGACAGCCAGCGCTACCGCATTTACCCATGCATTAACGCTTGGCATTGTTTCTGGCAAGGTCGCAAGCGCGAAGGGTGCTAGCATCACGCTGGCCATAGCCTGACTACCTGTAGCGACAACCAGAGGTTTAACCCCCTGCAACCATTTCTTCATCATACACGCCGCTATGCCGTAGCCAGTGGTGGCCAACAATGCAGTCAAAATAGGAAGAAAACTAATATCGCCCTCGCCGAGCTTTTGCTGACTAATAACGGTCACGCCTACAAAGCCTACAAAAAGCCCCGCTACTGCTGACTTTGTTAGTTTGTCACCTAACCACAGCCAAGCGACAATGGCGCCAAACATGGGAGCCGTGGCATTTAAAATGGCATTAACGCCTGCCTCTAAATGCAGGCTGCTGTAATTAAACAGGACGAAAGGCACCGCCGTGTTAGCCATGCCCACCAGCGCAATAGCCAACCAGTGGCGCTTTATGTCTTTTACCGACCCTCGTATTAACAGCAATGGTAGCAATACCGCTGTAGCAAGCACGGTACGAATGGCTACTAATACATAAATACCAAATTCTGGTGCGGCAACACGCATGAAAATAAATGAACCGCCCCAGATACCGGCTAACACCAGCAGCGAGATAATGTCTCTTATTGCCATTCTTTTATCACCATTTTCTTATCACCCATTCTTTTATAGCCCCAGCACCCCTTGGGCTCCTTCTAAATTAAGTAAATACTGCTTACGCGGTAAACCACCTGCATAGCCCGTTAGGGTTTTATTACTTCCGATTATACGATGGCAAGGCACAACAATAGCAATAGGGTTACGACCATTTGCCATACCCACGGCGCGGACAGCTTTTGGGTTGCCAATGGCTTTTGCGATATCTAAATAGCTAGCGGTTTCGCCGTATTTAACGTGTTGCAAAGCATCCCACACCTGATTCTGAAACGCCGTACCTTTAGGGCAAAGCGGTAGGTCAAACTCGCGTAACGTACCGTCAAAGTATGCTTGTAACTGACTGCACGCTGCTTCGGTGATGGCGTTTTTTTGCGAATGAAAGTCGTTGCTTAGCACGCTTTCTTGCGCTGCAGTTTCTCTGCCTATACCACCCTGCTTTGCGTTGGCCGTATTATCTGATTCAGCGGCACTCACGAACTCGATAGCCGTTATGCCTTTATCAGTGGCTTCAACTTTAACAAGCCCCTGTATGCTGTTCACGAAATCTGTATATTTCATACTTACGACTCTCTTTACTGATTGCTTAACTGCCACAATTGAAGGGTTAAATAACTGCGCCAAGGTGCCGCTTTTTCAGGCGCTATGGGGTACTGCTGCGCCATTTTACGAACGATTAAATCACCGCCAAGGTAAATATCAGGGTTTCTCTCCCCCCGCATTTTTAAATAGTCGAGCGTCCACGGCCCCACGCCTTTAATGGCGAGTATGTCTTCATGGCTTGGCATGTTACCGTTTATGAATAAACGAGCAAAGTGACGTACAGCCTCTTTTCTCGCCTGTGGCATACGTAAGAATTCAAGACTGTTTTCGGCCACACTTTCAGGCGAGGGAAAGCTGTAGCGTTCACTCGTTATAGATTCAAGACCGTTTGACGGGAGCGCATCAGATACCGTTTCGCCCAGCTGATGTACCAGTAAAGTCACCTGGCCAATAGCCGCTTTTACACTAACTTGCTGGCCTACAATAGCCCGGCAGCCGCTTTCAAATACGCTCCATGCACTGGGAAGGCGTAGCCCAGGCGTTAACTTGCTCGGCGGTAACCCAGACTGTAATAGGCTTTGTTCAATTAAAATCGGGTCAGCGTGAAGATCTAGTACCTGCTTTATATTTTCAATTATCGTATGAAGACGACCTAAATCAGGCATGTCGATGAGAAGTTTGAATCCGTGGCGCGCCTCGTCGTGAATGGCTTTAAAAAAGCCTAAACTTTCATTGCATGAAAGTATCGTTCATAGCTCTCGTTCGTTACTCGCTCCATGCCCTCAATAGCGCGAGTTGCCAAGAAATCTCGTACATAGGGCCAATTGTACGGCGGCCGATAAGAAAGAAAAAAAGAGATAGCCTTTTGTTGAACCGGCTCTTTTTTTCTAAGCTGGGTAGGAGACGTAGCGCAATATTGCTCTATGGCCCGCTGCAGTTGTCTCAGTGATTGATAGCCTGCCGTAATTGCGATATCTGTCATAGATAAATGAGTTTGTTGAATAAGCTGCTTTGCAAACAAAGTGCGCTGCATATTTTGAAACTGCTTAGGCGGTATGCCCACAGCATTGACGACCAACTTATTTAGGTACCGCTCACTAATACCCAACCGCATAGCAATATCCGCAACGCGCTCAATGGGAATAACAGATAGCAGCGACAACGCTCGGTTAATCGTTGCACCCACGCCTTTCCACGCCGCTGAACGAGGTGCACTGTCTGGTCTGCAGCGAAAACATGGACGATAACCATGTGCCATTGCCTGTGTGGCGTGTTGAAAGTAAGTCACATTCTCTTCTTTAGGAAGTCGCGCTGGACAGATTGGCCTACAGAAAATACCGGTTGTTTTTACCGCCACAAAAAATCGTCCGTCAAAGCGAGGATCTCTGCTAAGTCTTGCTTTTGAAAGCACTGACTCAGCAGTTGTTGAGTTTTCTGAAGCCCCCATGTCTGAGACAAAAAGATTGTCTGGCATTAGAATGCGCTTCCCACCTGTCGTTTATCACCTTTATCTAGTGTATCGTGCATTGGCCCTGTTGGTGCGACAAAATCAGAACTCAATAATTACAAACCTTGCTAGTCGAACTTTTCTTCCTTTCTTGCATATTCTTACAACGGTTCGCTTACCGCTAGAATAAATCAAATCATTGAAGAGATAGTGAGCATAATTAGCGACATTTGATCATTGGAGCAGCTAAACGCATAATAATGCGATAATAATAATGAGCGCCTGATGGATGTATCAGAAAACCACAGGCTTAACGAGCTGACTGTATGCTGAACTCTTTGCGCACCTTCAAGCTGCGCCTGTCTAAAATTTGGCTGATAGCGATGCTAATGGTCATTACACAAAGCGCTTTTGCGGATTGGCTTGATGACTATGCTAGTTACGTTCAAAAGGAAGCCTCAAAATACAACGTGCCTGGTTATGCGTTTGTGTTTTATGAACAGGGCAAAGCGCCAAGGGTTTACGTATATGGAAGTACCCGCAAACGCGGCGGAGAGAAAGTTACAGAGAACACAGTATTCAGGCTAGCTTCTGTATCAAAAACCTTTACTGCGTTGTTGTCAGCTAAACTTGTAGAAAAAAACCAGCTTAGCTGGGAAACACCGATAACCACCTTATTACCCGACATTCCTTTTAAAGGCAAAGGAATGAATGCGCTGCAACTGCAACATATCGTTGGCCAATCTAGTGGCTTTATGCCCAACGCTTACGACAACCTTATTGAAGCTGACTACTCGCTGGAGCGCGTGCTTAAATCCCTGGGCGAGCTTGAACCACTGTGTGCGCCGGGTGAATGCTATACCTATCAAAATGCACTCTTTGGTGCGCTGGAATACTACTTCAGTAACAATAATACCTCTTACTCACGACAGCTTCAGGCCAATCTGTTTGCACCACTAGGCATGAAAACAGCCAGTGTTGGAAAAGGCGGATTGTTTGCATCAGAATCATGGGCTCAACCTCATATTGCTATCGCCAGAAATAAATGGCGCGAGGGAAAGGTAGAAAGCAACTACTATCGGTTCTCTCCAGCTGCTGGCGTTAACGCTAGCATTTCAGATATGACGATTTATCTGCAAGCGCTGCTAGGCGAGTTCCCCACGGTCATATCCGATGAAATGGTGGACTATGTCACTACAGAGCGCGTGAAAACGAAGCGCGAAACCTACCGCAGAGGTTGGCGCGGCATGATTGACGATGCTCACTATGGTTTGGGTTGGCGTATTTACGACTTAAATGGATTACAGCTTAACTATCATGGGGGTTGGGTAAAAGGCTATCGTGCTGACGTGGCGTTTTTGCCTGAACACAAAGTTGGCTATGTGATGCTGATGAATGCAGAGTCGAATATGATTAATTCAACGACAGCCGAGTTTTGGAAGCGTTACTTGAAAAAAGCCGACGCAGATAAGTAATATCGGCATCGGCTTTTCGGTACTTTCATTCAGATATTAAACGCTACTGTTTTAGATAGGTATAACCTGCCAAACAGTTTTCGTAAAAATCAGTCCAGCGAACCCCTTCACGAGGGTTCAATTTTCCGTCCCACACTTGCTTGTCTATCATGCGTTTTACGTCTGATGCCATTGCGCGCGGGTTATACTGCATAACGTTAAGTACATCTTCTACCGATGAACCCTTCACCACTTCTTCAATGTAAAAGTCTTCAGGATCGTCGTCATAGCTGTAAATATGTACTTCATTTAGGCGACCAAACAAGTTGTGCATGTCGCCCATAACGTCTTGATAAGCGCCCGTTAAGAACAAACCAATGTAGTACGGCTCATCTTTCTTAAGTGGGTGCATTGGCAGTACGTCAGTAATTTCACGGCCAATAGTGAACTGATCAATTTTACCGTCGCTATCACAGGTAATATCCACTAGCGAGCAATTGACCGTTGGCTCTTCATTCATACGAATAAGAGGCACTACCGGCAGCAGCTGGTCGATGGCCCATGTATCAGCAGCTGACTGGAATACAGAGAAGTTACAAAGGTACTGAGACGACAAACTGTAATCTAGCTCTTGAAGCTCTTCTGGAACATATTCTTCGTTGCGATACCACTGCTGTAAGCGACCCATAATTTGCCAGTACAGCGTTTCTATTTTGCCCAGCTCTTCAAGTGACAACACGCGTAATTTAAATGCATCAAGCGCTTGCTCTTTATACTGCGACGCATCGTTGTAAATTTCATGCATGTTCGTTTGTTCATCAAACGTGTCTGCAAGTTCGCGCATATTCTTAAGGAAGAAGTGTTCACCCGCTTTTGCTGATGTATCCATTTGCGACGCATTCGACTTAATTTCGCCCACAATTTCCGTGATAACACAGCTGTGATGCGCAGTGATTGCACGTCCACTTTCACTAACCAGATGCGGATGCGGTACGCCTTCAAGGTCGCACATTTCCTTCATGCCATAGACAACGTCAGCAACATACTCTTGCATGCTGTAGTTACGCGACGATTCATTAGTTGAATTACTGCCGTCGTAATCGATACCAAGGCCGCCACCTACATCAACATAATCTAGCTCGAAGCCCATTTTGTGAAGGTCTGCGTAAATACGCGCGCCTTCGGTTACCGCTTCTTTAACCGCACGAATGTCTGTTAATTGGCTACCAATATGGAAATGCAGCAGCTTTAAGCAGTGCGCCATGCCTTGCTCTTCAAGGTAGCGGGCTGCGTTAATGATCTCAGTAATGGTTAAACCGAATTTCGCACGTTCACCACCAGAGCTTTCCCACTTACCACGACCTTTCACCGTCATTTTTGAGCGCACACCAATGATAGGATCGATATCCAGCTCTTTGGCTATTTTTACCAGAAGAAGAAGCTCGGTGTATTTTTCAACTACTACCACAACGCGGCGACCCAGCTTTCTTCCTAACAGCGCAAGACGCATAACTTCGTCGTCTTTATAACCATTTAGGATAGTCAGAGACTCTTCGTTGGTATTCATGGCAAGCACAGTCAGAAGCTCGGCTTTTGACCCCGCTTCTAAGCCATAGTTAAATGGCTTGCCCGCATCGACAATTTCCTCAACGACTTCGCGCATTTGGTTTACTTTTACCGGATACACACCTTGGTACTGGCCTTGGTATTCGGCTTCTTCGATGGAGCTTCTAAATGCTTTGTTCAAGCCTGCAACTTGCGAGCGCAGAATATCGTGGAAGCGCACAACAACAGGAAACTGTACGCCTTCTTTGCGGATATCTTCAATTACCGAATTAAAGTCGATTCGAATGCTAGGATCTTCAGGAACAGGGGTAATATGGACGTTGCCGTTTTCACCAATTTGAAAATAGCCGCCACCCCATTGAGACACGCCATAGACGCGCTCCGCTTCTTCGATGCTCCAATCTGACAATTTATTCACCTATTTGTAAGTGGGCTAGGCCAATACCTAGCATAGAAAGTGCGAAAATAAGCAGCGTATTATAGTCAACGTAAGACTGAACGCGATAGTTGTTGCGATATAAAATATCTATTGTCGCGACGAATTTTGTTTATCGAACGCGGGCTTTTTTAGCCTATCCAAGTTCGAACATAATCTAAAACGACGTTATCTGCTTTTTCTTCACAATGGGTTATAAACTCTGAGATGCTTTGAGTACGTTCAAGTTCAAATCCCAGTTTAATTGATGGCGCGCTAAAAAACTTCTCTGCAATGTGATCAGCATCTGTTGCTTCATCTTCCAGCCATGTCTCGCTGAGCTGACTTCGCCTATCTAACTTAATGGGCGCTTTTATTTGATTGAAGGTATCAGAATTGGGGATTTGCCAACTACGCATGTCTACAAATAAGTGAAAGGGTCTGCCTTTACGGGTTTTCAAGCAATCAGAAAGCTTAGCAAGGTACTGAATGTTCGTGGACATATCCCACTTACCGCGAAGCGTGACCAAAATACAATTTCTAAACGGCTCAATATGAAAAGGGGTCGTAGACATTTACTCGTACATCTCTATGCGACTATATGAATAGCTAACTCAACATCTATAGCATTCACATACTAGAGCTGATAAGCATCAACTACAACTATAGTTGAGTACTTTATAATTAAGTTTAATACCCAATAAAAAGGCCTGTGTTTTAAACAGGCCTTTATAGAAGATGTCTCAAAGAGATACGCTGTATTAGTCGTCTCCGAACTCGCGAATAATGCTGTTAATGGTGTCTTTAGCGTCACCCAGAACCATACGCGTGTTGTCTTTGAAAAACAGCGGGTTGTCTACACCGGCAAAACCGGCATTCGCAGAACGCTTAAGTACAAAGACCGTTTTCGCACGATGTGCTTCGATAACTGGCATTCCGTAAATAGGGCTGCCTTTCATCTCTTTGGCTGCTGGGTTAACTACATCGTTTGCACCGATAACAATAACCACGTCATAGTTTTCCATACGAGGGTTAACGTCATCCATCTCGTATAGTTGGTCATAAGGCACGTCAGCTTCTGCCAATAACACGTTCATGTGGCCCGGCATACGCCCCGCTACAGCGTGAATGGCGTAATCAACCGTACAGCCATTTTCCTCTAGCAACGACTGAAGTTCACGTACCGCATGCTGCGCTTGCGCAACCGCCATACCATAACCAGGCACCACCAGTACTGCTTGCGCTGCTTCTAATACATAAAATGCATCTTGCGCCGACAGTACTTTAATCTCGCCTTCTATTTTTTCGCCGGCCTCGACTGGCTTGGCAAAGCCAGACAACAACACATTCATCAATGAACGGTTCATGGCCTTACACATAATATTGGTAAGAATTAAGCCTGACGCGCCTACTAGTAAACCGGTAACAATTAATATTGTGTTACCTGTAGCAAGACCTGCCGCCGACGCTGCTACACCTGAGTAGCTATTTAAAAGCGCAATAACCACCGGCATATCTGCACCACCAATTGAAATGGTAGCCCACAAGCCGAAGCTTAGTGACAACGCAATAGCACAGTAAATCCAAAGTGGATTGCTTGGGTCGGTAGTAAAGAAATAACCAATCACCACCATGCCAATTAGATGCAAGATGCTTAGCTCGCGAAGCCCTGTGAAAATAACGGCTTTAGAGCTCATTTTTCCTGACAACTTACCCCAGGCTACCACCGAGCCAGAGAACGTAATGCCCCCAACTAAAATTGTGAAAAACAGGGTAATAAAAGTAAACGCACTTTCAGTTTTAAGAGTAATTAGGCTCATTCCGGCTAATGTTGCCCAACCCAGAAGCAATGACGCTGCGCCACCAAAGCCATTAAATAACGACACCATTTCTGGCATTGCCGTCATTTCAACGGTCTTGGCTTTCCACGCACCAAAGGCGCCACCAATAACAAAACCTAGCAGGATGTAATGATAGCTAATGATCTGCTGGTCAAGCAGGGTGACGACGACAGCAACCAGCATACCAATGGCAGAAATAAAGTTACCTTTTTTCGCGGTATCTGGATGGCTAAGTAACTTAAGTCCTAGTATAAATAGTGCCGCAGCTACTACGTACGCAAGGTTTATTACGGTTACGATATCACTCACTTGCGTACTCCTTATTTATCTTTTTTCTTGAACATGCCAAGCATGCGATCAGTAACGAGATAACCACCCACCACGTTGATGCTGGCCAGGGCCACCGCTGCGGTACCAAGAATGGTCGTTAGCAAATTGTTGTCGCTACCCGAGGCTACCAATGCTCCCACTAACGTAATACCCGATATCGCGTTAGAGCCTGACATTAAGGGTGTATGTAAGGTCGCTGGGACTTTTCGAATTAACTCAAAACCCAAGAAAGCAGCCAGTAGCACGATGAAAAGTAGGTAAATGATTTCCATGATTAGGCTCCTTTGTATGCGTTGTTAAGCATGTCGTTGGTGATGTTACCGTCGTGGGTAATAACACAGCCGGCCAGAATGTCGTCTTCTAAATTCAGCCCAAAGGTTTTGGTTTCATCGTCAAAGAACTCATCCACAAGGTTGTAGATGTTATTGGCGTACATGTCGGTGGCGGCTTTAGCCACATACTGGCTCCAATAACCATTACCAATTACCTTTACACCGTTAACTTCAACGGTTTCGCCAGCAACCGAACCTTCAACATTACCACCTGATGTTGCGGCCATATCTACAACCACACTGCCCGGTTTCATGAGTGCTAATGTATCTTTTGAGATAAGCACTGGTGGTTTGCGACCAAATAACTGTGCGGTCGTAATAACAATGTCAGAGTCGGCAATCGCGTCGCGTTGCGCTTCTTGCTGCTTCGCTTTTTGTTCATCGGTCAGTTCTTTTGCATAACCGTCCTTCGTTTGGCCTGTTTCCCCAATGTCGATCTTAAGGAATTTGCCACCTAGGGATTCTACTTGCTCAGCCACCACAGGGCGGGTGTCATAAGCAAGTACGTTTGCGCCTAAGCGTTTCGCGGTTGCTATGGCTTGAAGACCCGCTACGCCAGCTCCAATAATAAATACCTTTGCTGGTTTTAATGTTCCTGACGGTGTCATCATCATAGGTAATATTGATGGCAACTGATTCGCCGCCTGCATCACCATTACGTAACCCGCAAGACTCGCTTGCGAGCTCAATGCGTCCATTTTTTGTGCACGAGAAGAACGAGGGATCATCTCTACAGAAATAGCGGTTAGCCCCTTTTCTGCAATAGACTCAACAAGCGATTGCTGAAAGAAAGGGTCGAGATGGCCTACCACAATGGCCCCTTTTTTCATCAACGCTAGCTGTGCATCGGTGGGTTTGTTTACTGCCACCAGCATATCTGCTGTTGATAATGCATCATTCACATCATCGATGACAGTTACGCCTACATCTTTGTATTCTTTATCTGAATACCCTGAGTGTACGCCCGCCCCCGCTTCTAGCAGTAAGGTCGCCCCTTTTTTCACCAGACGCTGTGCACTACTAGGTGTAGCCGCACATCGCTTCTCCACATTATTTAGCGGATCTGGCGCTTTTGACTCATTTAATATTATGATTTTCACACGCTTCTCCTCACATTCCGGCTATCCGAGAATGACACCCTTTAAACAGTACTAAGCCATTTTATTCACTTATGCCTAGCATTCTCTAGCGAAATCAAAAACAGAACAGGCAATTTCTGTATTTATTTTGCTTCGAATAGCACCCCTTATTCCGCTTATTTTTCAAGCGAAACTGCGGCAAAGCTACGCTATATGGGCATACATCACTAGTATCATTTACTTACGACTCATAACTAATATTTATATAGAAATGGCATACAGGCGATAAATGAAGTAGATGAAGAAGCATTTATTCTGTGAATACATCAATAATTGTGCATTTTTTAAACACACGTAAAGGTGAAATACGCTAATCGATGTCGAAGAAATCACGCCTTTTAAATAAGACGATTCAATTAATTTAAAAAATTGTTAAATAAATTTGGGGGATTTTACAAAGCGTGTCGTCTTGATGAATTAACAGCGAAATGCTGTGAGAGAAAGCCAAGTGGGGTGCACACCATAAGGCTCATTAAAATTAACGATTAGGACACACACCATCATGTATAGGAAAACCAAGCTTGCATGCTCAGTGGCAGCAGTTTTAGCGTCAGCTATTTCTGCGAATAGTGCATTTGCCCAAGACGCGCAACCCAATAAAGACGTAGAAGTGATTGAGGTAAGTGGTATCCGCTCATCGGTTGCAAAATCGATGGATGTTAAACGCAGCTCTGCTGGCGTAGTCGACGCCATTAGCGCAGAAGACATCGGTGATTTTCCCGATACCAACTTAGCTGAATCACTACAGCGTATTACCGGCGTATCTATCGACCGTTCAGGCGGTGAAGGCCAGCTAATTACCGTACGTGGTTTTGGACCACAGTTTAACACCGTGTTGGTAAATGGCCGTCAAATGGCGTCTGAAAACGATTCGCGTGCGTTCAGTTTCGACACGATTGCTTCAGAGTTAGTAAGCAGCCTTGATGTGCATAAAACGTCAACGGCCACAATGCAGTCTGGTGGTGTAGGCTCTACCATTAATATTAATACCGCGCGCCCGTTCGCATTAAACGGTTTTAAAATGGCGGGCTCGGTAAAAGGCGTGTACGACGAAAATAGCGAAGAAACTACGCCGCAATTTTCTGGCCTTATTAGCAACACGTTCAATGACGACACCTTCGGTGTATTACTTGCCGTTTCACACCAAGAGCGTGAGACTCGCTTAAACCAGGCTCAGATGGACGGTTGGCTAGAGAACGTTGGCGTGCCAAACCCTGTTACGCAGTCAGGCGACGCTTGGACAGGCAATGTATTTTCACCGCGAAACTACGATCACAAAGTGACCTTTGAAGAGCGTACCCGAACAAACGCTAATCTTGTATTCCAATATGCACCTAACGACAAACTGGTTGTAACTGCTGACGCACTGTATTCAGATTTTGACGTAGAGTCTGAAGCAACGTCGTACGGCCACTGGTTTACCGCACCTAACATTCAGGGTGTAGGTGATGACGGCAGCCTGTTTGATGAAAACGGCAATCGCCGCAGCCCAACGGTTGATGCAAACGGTACTATTGTCGATTTATACCAAGAGGTAGGTTTGGCGACAGATATGCACGCCAAAACGTTCGACCGTCTAACTGATACCTATGCCATAGGCCTTAACTTTGATTACCAGTACTCTGATAATCTGAATTTATCGTTTGATTTAAGTCATTCAGAAGCCGAACGCGAAGCCAATAATGGTGGCGGCGATCAGCTTTCACTTATTGGTTATGCCAACCGTGTACGATTCCAGGTAGATGACAATATTTTACCTGTTGCCAGCATGTTTGCTTCGCCTAATGACAATATTTATAGCGGACAACAAGAACTAGATGGCGCGATTGTTACTGGTCCTGACGGATTCCCTATATACAACCCTGCACTGACACCTGATGGTGTGAGCAATCATCTTGATGAAGCTAACAGCCGAGCTCACGTAATGCTGCGTCGAGGCTGGGCGGTAGAAGATGAAGTGAGCCAGCTGCGCTTTGACGGCGAATACGTAACAGATGGCAGCGGCCTAACAGAAATTCGCTTTGGCGCACAGTACAGCACCGAAACCAAATCACTTACCCGTTGGGACAATGAAGGTGTAGGTATTCACTGTACTTACTGTGGTTACCCAGACTTGCCTGAGATCCCAGCAGGCAGCCAATACGTTTTTGACGCAGGCAGCGATTTTCTTTCTGACGTAAGTGGTAGCGGTCGCATGCCCACCTCTTGGCTTGCCCATGATGGCGAAGCCAACTTTGCGTTTTTAGAATCTTACTATCAGAGCGTAAATGGTGATTCGATTAGTTTTGATGCGGTGCGCCGTAACAACAGCTTTGAAGTTGAAGAAGATATTATCTCTACCTATATGGAATTCGACTTTGAAGGCGAAGTTGCAGACATGTTCTTAAGCGCAACCGCTGGTGTGCGTTATGAAATGACGGATGTGACGGTTAACGGAACGCAAGCGCCAATAACGGGCTTAACGATTCTGGATCAAACCGAAATGCTGGCTGGTTTTGGTGATGCGCAAAGTATTGCTACTGAGTCTGATTACGACGTGCTATTGCCAAACTTCAGCGTACGTTTGGAAATTACCGACGACTTAATTGCGCGCTTTGCGGCGAGTTCAACTATTACTCGCCCTACGCTTAACAGCATGTCGCCGGTAACGGTAATTACAACCACCCGCCAAGGTGGTGACTTAACATCTACCAGTGGTAACCCTGCGTTAGAGCCATTCAAATCGGATAACTTGGACTTGTCACTAGAGTATTACTATGACGAAGCAAGCTATGCATCGATTGGTTACTTCAGAAAGCTGGTATCGAACTTTATTGTTAATAGTCAAGAAGACAAAACCTTTGAGCTTGCTGACGGCAGCCTGCTAACCGACCCTTCTACAGGCACTAACGCTAGCGCGCCAGATGCGGGTGACGACGTAGCTGTGTTTACCAATACTCTGCCAAATAACGGTGAAGACGCGACGGTAGACGGCTTCGAGCTTGCGCTTCAGCACACTTTCGATAATGGCTTTGGGGTGCTTGCCAACGGAACTATCGTTGACAGTGACGCCGAACTCGATCCATTCGATATTAATCAGGTATTTGCACTAACCGGGTTAAGTGATTCTTACAACTTGGTGGCATTTTATGAAACTGACGATTATCAAATTCGTCTTGCCTATAACTGGCGTGATGAGTTTGTTCAGTCGTTAACACAAGGGCAGGGTGACGGCCCAACCATTGTTGAGTCTTATCAACAGCTTGACATTAGCGGTAGCTACAGCGTGACAGACAATGTAGAAATCTTCTTTGAAGGTATTAACCTTACAGAAGAGTTTGTACATAAACGCGGTCGCTTCTCTAATCACTTGCTGTTGGTTGAAGACAGCGGCAGACGTTGGGCCTTCGGTGTGCGCGGAAACTTTTAGTTTCGCGTAATTGGGGCCGGCATTTGTTGGTCCCACATTCGTGGCTACCATTTGGTAGCCACAGTTTTTATTCAGGAAATCAGTATGACAACAGCAACTCCCATAACGCACATTGTAGTAGTTGGTGGCGGTAGCGCAGGGTGGCTAACGGCTGGTCGTATTGCAGCGCAACATCAATGCGCTACCCGCAAAAACATTAAAGTAACCTTAATAGAAAGCCCCAATGTGCCTATTATTGGCGTGGGAGAAGGCACTTGGCCAACCATGCGCTCAACACTAATTGCATTGGGTATTAGCGAAACCACTTTCATCAAAGAATGCGACGCCACATTCAAGCAAGGAGCAAAGTTTGCTAAGTGGACCACTGGTGAAGAGCACGATTTTTACTACCACCCTCTCATGCTGCCCCAAGGGTTTTCGCAAACAAATTTAGGTCCTTACTGGCAGACTGTAGCACCAGAATTAAACGAGTCTTTTTCCCATGCAGTATGTGTTCAGGAAGCGATATGCGAAGCAGGTTGTGCACCTAAAAGCATACGCCACGCAGAGTTTGCAGGCACCGCTAACTATGCTTATCACCTAGATGCAGGAAAATTTACCGCCTTTTTAACCAAATACTGCACTGAAAAACTAGGTGTACACCATGTGCTGGCCGACGTTAACCGCGTCGAAAGCAGCAATAACGGCGATATCAAAGCCCTTCATACCGAGCAAGGGGTAACAGTAGAAGGCGACCTCTTTGTTGACTGTACCGGCTTCAAATCTATGCTGCTCGGCGAACACTACAAGGTGCCGTTTATTCCCTGTGACGATGTACTTTTTATCGACCGAGCATTAGCAGTACACGTGCCTTATGACACCCCGCAAAGTCCTATTGCATCCCACACTATCTCCACCGCACAAGACGCCGGTTGGATTTGGGATATCGGTTTGCAGTCACGCCGAGGTGTAGGCCACGTCTATTCCAGTAGGCATCAGAGTAAAGATGACGCCTATGCTCGCTTAGACACATACGTTCGCCAAACCAGCACGTTAAACGGCATAGATGGGATAAAAGTAAAAGACATTACTATTCAAAGCGGACACAGGCAGCGCTTTTGGCAAAATAACTGCGTGGCTGTTGGGCTAGCGGCGGGCTTTCTAGAGCCGTTAGAAGCCTCAGCGCTTGTACTGGTGGAGCTGTCTGCCTCAATGATCGCCGAACAGTTGCCAGCAAATCGAGCCGTAATGGATATTGTGGCGAAGCGCTTTAATGACACCTTTTCTTACCGTTGGCAGCGAATTATCGACTTCTTAAAGCTGCATTACATGTTGAGTAAGCGAGAAGACAGCGCATTTTGGCGGGACAATCGCGATAGTCATACTATTCCGGATTCATTAAAAGAATTACTCGCACTGTGGCAATACCACCCACCTAGTGACAAAGACTTTACCAGCAACAACGAGGTATTCCCCGCGGCAAGCTATCAGTATGTCCTGTACGGTATGGGGTTTACCTCAGATTTAGGCGCACATCAGCAATGGGTGAACGCCGACTTTGCTAAGCAACAGTTGATGCAGAACAGAAAAGCTCGCGGCATGGCGGTGGAGAAACTGCCTAAACATCGCGAACTTATTAATAAAATTCACCAATTCGGCCTGCAGGCCGTTTAACGTAAATCAATAAGCAGGGCCTACGTATGACTCACATGGTTGCCATTAATAATAAACAACATGCAGATTTGAAAGTAACCGACGATGCACTGTCACTCAGTGCCAATCAGCACCTTGTTCCTGTGGTGGTCTCTGAGCTAAACAAGCTAGTGGTGCATTATCCCGTGGTGATCACCAAGTTTGACGACTCAGGACAATTTGGCTTATCTGCCTTATTAGGTTTTGAAGAAAAAGAAAACCTATTTTGGCAACAAGGTGAATGGGATGCGGTTTATATTCCCGCACAGTTTGAACGCCTGCCTTTTTATGTAGGAACGGAAGCGCAAAGCGCTGACAGCAGCAACCGGGTGCTGTGCATTGATATGGATAACGCTTCAGTAAGCGAAGAAAAAGGCACACCGCTTTTTGATAACACGGGAGAGCCCAGTAACTACCTGTTAGAAAAGCAGCAGATCCTTGCTCAGCTTCTTGACGGTGAAACGCAAAATCAACGTTTTATTGCCGCGCTGCAACAGCACAACCTTATCACACCATTCACCCTAGATATTACCTTTGAAAACGAAAGCAAAACGTCTATAACAGGGTTATATACCATTGATGAAGATAAGCTAGCGGCGCTTAGTGCTGACGCGATTGCTGATTTGCATGCACAACACATGCTGCAAAGCATTTACACGCTCATAGCGTCAAACGCACAAATCTATGCCCTTATCGACAAAAAGAACAAGGCGAATAAAAACGCAGACGCATGGTTTCAAACTACGAATTGATTAAGGTTGGTGAGCAAGCCACACCGATTGTTGTTATCGATGGTTTCATACCAGACCCGCTGAGTTTGGTAGAAACAATTGCTCAACACCACCCATTTACAAAACAAGATGGCGACTTTTATCCGGGGGTGAGAAGTCACCCGCCCCAGGAGTATGTCAAACACCTACATACCTCGCTTCCGTTGTTGTTTAGCCAACTTGCTTCGCATAATGGGCTACAAGATTTTGGCGTGGAAAAGCCGCTTCAAATACCCCTAGTGCAACTTTCCATAGCCAATCAAGCGCCGAAAAGTTTATCGCCCATTCAATGTATTCCGCACATCGATACGCAAAAGGATAATGAATGGGCATTGGTGCACTATCTGTTTAGCGCGCCTTTGGGCGGTACTGCATTCTATCGACATATTGAAACGGGGTTAGAGCGGGTTAATGCAGCGCAATACGAAGGCTATTTTAAAACCTTAAAACGTCAAGCCACCAGCGTAGGGTTACCACCTAAAGCGTACATAAACGGTGATACCGCCATGTTCACCCAAATCGCCCGTATTGAGCCTATGTTTAATCGCGCCGTGTTGTATCCAGCCAACTTGCTGCACAGCGGCTGTTTACCTAACGATATTTCGGATTCTGTTGATGTGAAAGAAGGCAGGCTAACCGCAAACGCCAGTATCACGTTTAAAGGGTAAAACGCTCAGCCCTAATAATGAGGACTATGAAAACTTCAGATAGCGATTTGCGATAGCTGCCTTTGGTAGTGCTCGTTACGTTACTGCAATTTTAAGATTGACGACTAATTCATTAGTGAAAGTGTAATAGACGCGATTTCATCCGTGCCCGTTACGGTTATTGGTGAAGTCAGGCTATCAAAGGTAAATGGAATTTTCTCATAGCTTCGACCGCCGTGTTCTCTGGCCACTTCAATGTGAAGTATTAACGACGACGAGTTTGCGCTTTGTCCAAAATCATCCAATCCATCCCACTCTATGTGCAAGGGCGCGTTTTTCTTTGTAGCCCCGGCAAACCCATCGACTAGACCTTCATTTTTCCGACCCACTCTTCGCCACCATGTGCGCAGCTCGCCTAGCCATCTTTCGCTGGTGCCGCGAAGCGCCAAGCTTTTTACTAGCCGGTTCTTTTCGTCGCTTATCCACACGCTTACGTAAGGACCGCGATAATCTGCAATGTCAAATAGCGGTAAGGTGATATCAATTGAGATGGCGTGGCCATTTTTTTCAGCCTTGTTTTTACCCGACGTGCGAGCCGTATAGGTGTTACTGGTAAACACCCTGCCATTTTCATCAACTAACTTCAGCGCTAGTGATGGGTTCGCGTTAACTAACTCCATGGCTTGCTGCGCTGTTTTGGTTGCCGAAAAGTGTGCTAACAACATGGCTTCAAATGCGTTGTCCGCCACTGATATGGATTGAAACTTGGCGCTAGGCCAACCGTCACTGTGGCTTAACACGCCCTTTTCTAAAGACGCCAGCTTTGAAGTAGAAAGTACTGGGCGTTGCCACGGCCTGATGAATGCAATGGTACTTGGATTACTAACTGCGTCCGTTGCACGGCCAGTTTGGGTTACAGCCTCTTGCGCCACGCTCCCCTGCCAACTAAAACCTTGGTTCGACGCGTGGGTTTCTAGCCCTTGCGCGCTAATGTGGTAAGAGCGAATATTAAGTGATATCAGGTAGTGAGCAATACGATCTACGGCGAGAGAAGCTGTGAACTCGGATAAATCCCACTGGATAGGTGACGCAAATGCCACGCTGTTATCGTCATTAAAATTGACATCAGCAATGCGCGCCACACGAGCAAGACGTCTCACTTCGCGACGTGAAAGGTCATGCTTACCCTGAATATATTCTTCCCAATAGTTGTACAGCTCACCGTTACGGCAGCTTATGTTACCTTCAGTGCGGTTAAACCAATCCTCGCACCGCTTAATGGCACTGTACAGCCACACCGGAAGTGTACCTTCGAAACGTCGATTAATTTCGCTAAGCGCACTCGTTGTGTTTGATTTGTCTAACGTTTGATAGGTGTCTTTAATCAGTAGATCAATATTCTTTTGCTCAATGGCGCTAAATGTCTGCTCTTCGTACAGGGTTATTTCTGTGTTAAGCGTGTGGGAGGTTGCTTCTGGTGATGGTGCAGGAAACACATACAACTCGGCCTTAACAGCATAGCTGGCGGTAAATACCGCCAGATATAAAAGGAAACGCCCAACCATTATTCGCTGACTTGTGCAGTGGTGGTGTCACTTTGCTCCTGCTGACGTGGCGCAGGCGCTGGATCAGCTAACGTTAAGTAGCCATCACCATTAGTGTCGTAGCGATGAAAGGCATTAAACCCAGACACCATGTACTCTGAAAATGTCATTTTGCCATTCTCGTCTGTATCAAGAACTTCAAAGCGAACGTAAGTTTGTTTAATTTGCCCTTCATGGGTCTTCTCGATCTGTGCATCCAGCCTGTCTTCAAACTCAAGCACGTATTCTTGCTCTGTAAGCTTGTCGTCACTGTTTTCGTCTGTACGCTGGAATTGCGCTTTGCGAACGGCGTGAAACTCTTCTTTTGTTACCTTTTCGTCACCGTTTTGGTCGTATAAGGTGACAAAGCCTTCAATATTGTGGCTGGTCGGCATGCGCAACATAGGGCGCTGTACTAGCTCAGGTTTGTCATCTTTTTCCTGTGACGCCGAGCGACGGGGCGCTGGTTCAGGGTCGCCCAGTGCAACTATACCATCATTATCACTGTCCATACGTGAGAAACTTCGCTCACCCACCGCATTGACTTCATCAATAGTAATGAACTCGTCATCGTTGCTGTCAACAGCATGGAAACGTATGTGAGTTTGTTTTACCGATGCTTTTCTGTCTTCAGCTAACCGTTTCTCTACTTTGCCTTCCCACTCATAAACGTATTCGCTTTCATCAAGCACACCGTCTTTATTGGAATCAGAAGCATTGAAGCGAGCACGTCTGGCATCAACGAACTCTTCTAATGGAAGTGACTCGTCTTTGTTTAAGTCATAGGTCAATATAATGCCGCTGGCGCTATGTGGTGCAGCTACTGCCGAAGCGCTAATACAAAGCGCAGATACAACGGCTAAACTTACTGTTTTAAACATAATTATCTCCTTGTACCCTTGTTAATTAGTAGGCTTCGAACGAAAGTGTGGTGGTGTAACTATAGGTAGGCACGTCTGCACCCTCAGGCGCATCGGTACGCAGTCTTACTTGCATCAAAAAGACATCTTGTGCTGAAGGAGTAAATGACGCTTGCCCTTTGGCATTTGTCGTTAATTTTTCTACATCAGATTCTTCGGCGAACTGATCTTTTCCTTGGTACACCGAGACTTCATGATCGGTTACAGGCTTACCGTTAAACAGAACTTTGAAATTAAAACTCTCGTTGGCAAACAAACTGTTAGGGTGATTAATTGCCACGATCTCTAAGCCGTCGTTTCTTGGCGCTAACGCCTGTTCACTTGGCCCTTTCTTCGTTACGTACGTTGTTGCAAACGTAACTGATTGAAAGTGCTCTTTTAGTATCGCACCTTCAGGTAGAGGCTTTTCATTACCTCGCATAGAGCCTCGCTCACCGTCCTTTTCATACACGCGAAAAATTGCCCCCATGCGTTTTCCGGTTGAAAACTGGTAAGTCCCTTCTTCCTCTAAAGTGTGCTCTAGAACATTGCGGGTTGAAAGATCGACAACCTTCTCCACACTCACTAGCTTGCCGCTAGGGGTAACCACTTCAAACGATGCATTCGTAATTGCCGCTTCTGGTACAAAAAATTGTTCTGCAAAAGATGCATCCAGCGTGACTTTACCGCCTCTAACCGGTTCAAACTGAAGCGGTTTTAGGTAAGCCACGTGGGCTAGAGCAGCGCCACTGAAGCAGCTTGCAATAAGCAAGGGTAAACTGATGAGCGTGTGTTTTTTCATGGTTTTTTATTTTCTAGTTGTGTAAAAGTGAAATCATACTATTGCAAATGATAATTGTTATCAATAGTATTACGATCGATTTTTGACGCACGAAGTGTCAAGAAATCGCTTTGACAGGCGCGATTTAAGAAAAATAAAAATGATATCAACCGACGCAAACAGGAGGCTTAGCGTTGATACGAAATACTAATTATTTGCACTTTTATTAAAAATTGGAAAAGAACAATGAAATTTAAACGCTCAACGGTAGCTATTTCGCTTGGCTGTGCGCTAACACTTCCTGCCCTAGCTCAACAATCAGAATTGGCAGTTACAAAGGCCAAAAGTGAAGAAACCCTGACAACGACTGTCGAAACCGTGCTGGATGCACAAACTCTGTCAAAGCGCTCAATTACAAATATTGAAGATACCGCTCGCTATATCCCAGGGGTACAAACTAATGATACGGGTAACCGTTTCGGTAACGATGGCTTCAACATTCGCGGCTTGGAAGGAGACGCTGTAGCAGTAACTGTAGATGGCGTCGGTCAAGGCGAAACGCTAAACCCAAGCTCATTTGCCGCTTATGGAATGTATGGATCGAGCCGCGGAGAAATTGAATTGGAACACGTAAAAGCCGTCAACATCACTAAAGGCCCAAGCGCTGTCGCGCAAGGACCAGGCTCCCTTGCTGGCTCAGTTACCTACGTGACCAATGAAGCGAGCGACTTTTTACCTGCCACAGGTGATGCCATAGGCGTTAAATTGAAAACCGGTTTTGATGCACGCTCTGACGAATGGCTAGTACACGGCACCGTCGCTAACAGAACGGGTAACTTCGACTCGCTATTGCAATACACAATGCGCGACAGTAGTGAAACAGAAGCCCACAGCCATGGTGAGAATATCTCTGGCTCAGCACGTGGTCAGGCTGACCCGATGGATAATCAAGTCGATGCAGTTTTACTTAAACTTGCTTATAACTTTTCTGAGCACCAGCAACTAGGCTTTGTTTACGAAAAGACAGACAGAGAAACGAACGGCGTACCTCTTTCTCGCCAAAGTGATTCTTATTTTGACTTCACCTCAGCGGATGAAAATAACCGCGAGCGAATTGGGCTTTTCTTTAACAACGAAAACTTGGGCCTAGCGTTTGCTGACAGCATAGATGTGACATTGAACTATCAAGAGCTGTTTTCATCGGGTGTAACCAGCTTTCTTTACGGCAGTGCAGACGGCGACGCTATATTGCGTACCGAGGACCGCAATTTCAGCCAGGACTCATTGAGTTTCAATGTTGATTTAGCCAAATCAATCACCGGAGAATTTAACCATGAGATTATTTATGGCTTTAGTTATCAACAGGTGGACGCAGAAGCGGTGATGTTCGACCGCAGGTTCGCTGGACAAACCGCGGACTCGCCTATATTAGACGGCTACCCTATTCGCGACCAAAGCTTTGTTCCAGAAACCGAAAAAACGTTAATTACAGCCTACCTAGCTGACACGGTTGAACTGAGCGAGCAATTAAGCGTAAACCTTGGACTTCGCTACGATTCTACGGAATATACGCCTACTGTAGACAGCACATTTTCAGATCCCACTGGATTAAGTATCACAGACAGCGAATTTAGTGCGGTGGTAGGAGAGATTGGTGCTACCTACGAATTCGTAAAAGGCCACTCTATAAATGCTCGAATTGCTCAGGGCTACCAAGCGCCTACGCTCCAAAGCTTGTATTTTGGTACAAACTCAGGCGATGAAGTCACCGATATCATAACTGGTAACACGTTTATTGACCTTGATCGTATTGCCAACAGTGAACTCGATGCTCAAGAATCGACTAACTTTGAACTCACCTATATTGGTGATTTCGAGAACGGAAATGTCAGCGTGTCGGTGTTTAGAACTGAATACACTAACATGATTCAAGACGAGACTTATTCAACGCCTTATGGCACTGAAGTAACTACCGTGCAGTGCGGTCGCTTCGGTTGTGAAACCGTAGTCAATACTGATGATGTATTCACGCAGCCACAAAATACGGGCAAACTGACTGTTGACGGTTTTGAAGTTACGGCTAATTACAATTTTACAGATAACATTGCGGGTCGTTTTGCTTATACAGCATTGGACGGTACCTACGACACCGCGTCTGCTTTTAACAATGCGGGGGACGACTTAGAAACCGTATCGCCAGATACCGCAACAGTTGGACTAGGCTACGTATCTGATGAAGGTGATTGGGGCGCAGAACTTGTCGCGATTTTGAGTAAAGGGGTAGAAGAAAGTACTCAACTTAGCTACACCTCGTTGAACAACGGCGCAGGTCCATCGCATACGCCTGCAGGCTATGCTGTTTTCGACCTGCTCGCCTACTACGACATTACTGAAAACCTGCGCTTTACCACGGCGATCTACAACCTTACAGACAAAGAGTATTACCGCTGGGAAGTACTTAATAGCGTAAGAGACGGTACTGGTGGTTTCTTTGGCGGCGTGAGCGGTAATGGGTACCAGCGCTACTCAGAGCCGGGCAGAAGTATTAGTGCCTACGTCACTTACCAGTTCTAATGTAACCAAAGTGCAGGCCATACTTAGCTCAACTTAGCCAAGTGGCCTGCTATTCACTCAAGTATTCTCCCATGAATGTTTATGAAAGTTTGTTCACGAAAATGGGTGATCGAAAGTTCCTGTTCAAACGTTTTCTCGCTATCTCTCTTTTTAGGACTTTCACTATGTTTGGACTTTTTAAAAGCAATCCAACCAAAAAAATGCGAAAGCAGTATGACGCCCTTCTTGAAAAAGCCATGCACGCGCAAAGAAACGGTGACATAAAGACTTATTCATTGCTTACCGCCCAATCAGAAAAACTGTGGAAAGAAATAGAAACACTGGAGAAGAACACACAAGGAACATAAATGCTAGGCGCTTGCACATTGCGTGTGACCGTATACTAATACGTGACGTTTACACCCAAGGCGTAGCGCGCCCCCGCGTCTTGCACAAGCAAGAGATGATTGCTGAATCGGCCGCGCTTATGAACGGTTTCGTTAGTAATATTGATACCTTCAAAAAATACAGAAACCCTCGGGCTAAATTGGTATGAAAGGCTCATATCCCACTGCTTGTAGGGGCTAACAAAAGTAGGCTCGGTGCTTTGGGTTTGGTTCAGCGATTGCAAGAACCCTTCTCGCTGGTTCCAGGCCACCCGCCATTGCAGCGCATTTTTTTCATAAAACAGCACCATGTTTTTGGCACCCGACAACCCTGTAAGTGCGAACGTTGAACGGATATTGGCGGTGTCTAATTCAGCGTTGCTGTCTACAAAGCTCGCATTGGCCTGAACTCCCCACCCTGATTCGCCAAATAAATGCTGCACTGCTATCTCGACCCCTTCAACCGTTGCAGACTCGCCGTTGCTGGGAGATATTACGGAAAATCGTGCTAACGCATCAGCATCGTCAACCGCATTTGGATCTGTGCCGGTGCTAGGGTCAGTCACGTTATTAAAGGTTTGTGTACTGCTTTCATTAACAATGAAATTATCTACCGTTTTTCTAAAGTAACCTGCCGATATATAGCTATTTTCCTGGTAGTAATGCTCAATGGCCAAATCAATGTTTTTTGCCTCAAAGGGCAATAGCTGTGCGTTTCCGATACGCGCCCGCAGGTCGCCACCTTGTCGCGTGGTGGTGTAAGTTACACCTGGTGCCATCTGTTCTAAGGTTGGGCGGGTGATACTGTGATTATAAGCCGCTCGAAATACCCAACTATCTAACCAGCTGGCTTTAACGCTCACGCTGGGTAAAAGATTGGTGTAGCTTGACGATTTATCAATATTTACCGAGGCGCCAAACTCTTGCCCCAGTTCGGTTTGGTCTAAAATAACTAACGCCGATAACTGCTCATCGACACCGCTTACCTCTACGTCAGTGTACTCAGCACGTAGCCCTGCATGCACATCGATAAACCAAGGCGCGTAGTCCTTCTCAATAGCGGTTTGAATATACCCCGCATACACTGTTTCTTTAACAGCGAAAGAGCTTCCCCGTGTTTCAGCGGCTAGACTGACATCCCCAGCGTTTTCTAAGTAACGAAATAATGTATCACCGTCGTGGCGCAGCCACTGATGAGGTATGTTCTCATGCCCGCTAATTGAGCCTAGAAAATCGTCGCCTGCGTCAAATATGGTTTGGAAGCTATCGGGAATATCTGGTGCATCAAAATAGCCGCAAAAACTGCAGTGTCTTGCGTCTGCTTCGTTGTCTCTTCTTTCGTTGGCTTTTTCGCGCTGAGTTAATGCTCCACCAACGTCAATTTTGCTAAACCAGTTTTCATCCCCAAGCACACTTACATTGATTTTTGCTTGCCCTATATCGTCATCAATACTCCACCCTCTGCGCAACATCACGTGGGAACGGCCGTTGGCTGGATCTAAGTAATGGGACACGCCAACCGGCTCCCCCAAGGCATTTACCTGACGGGGGTTGGCTTGTTCAAAGCCCGATATTGCGGGCAATATATTCGACTGACGATGATCGAATGAAGAGCGATTTAGATAACCGATAAGCGAGAGAGAATTCCCCTCTCCATTGTTGTCATCGACATTGGCCATTGAGTAAGACAGATCAGCATCAACAATTACGCTATCGCTTGCGATGTAGTTCGCTGCAAAACCGAAGCTTCTCAAGGTCGATGAACGGTTAAATGTGCGCGCGTGAAAGTCGGTGGCATGCCCGCTATTTTGTGAAAAAGCCACCGCCGTGCCGTTTTCATCCACCGTAACATCTTCAAGGTTACTCGATGTAAACCAATGTCCCATTGAGGTTGCCGAGGTTTCAACATCAAATGTTGACCCCAGATAATCAGCCGTAAGCTCGAGCTTGTTATTAGGTCGATATTGTAAAACGAGCGCAGACCCCGTACGTGTTCTATCGTCAAAGCGCACTCTTTGATCGTAATTCCTGGGCACATATAGCGTAGAAACGTCATCAGAAAGCTCACTTTCAGGTACGTTAGTATTTACCAACCAACCATCAATTTGCGCTTCTTCTAGTCGCGCTTGACGCTTGTGTTGAGTAAAAGAGGCTAGAATGCCAAACGAGTTGTTCAAATAAGTGTTGCTGAACATAGCAGAGGTAGAAGGCGCATATTGTTGCGAGTTAGTATCGTACTGCATTTTGATGCTGCCAGCCGCCCGCATTCCCTTGAAAGAAAGAGGTTTAGCGGTGTGAACATCGATCGTAGCGCCGATGCCACCTGACTGCATAGTCGCCTGGCTTTGTTTGTGCACGGTAACACTGCTGACAATCTCAGAGGCCAGTGTATCAAAGCTGAATTCGCGCCCGAGCTTATCGGTTGCCATAGGCCTGCCGTTTAATAACACCCGATTAAATTCCGGCCCAAACCCCCTCACTGTAACAAGTTGACCTTCACCTTCTGCGCGGTCGATAGATACGCCAGAGACACGCTGCAGCGCTTCTGCGAGGTTTTGATCGGGAAACTTGCCCATATCCACCGACTGAATAGTATCAATGATGACGTTCGCGTTGCGTTTGATCCCCACCGATTGAGCAACACGCGCTCGTAATCCCCTTACTTCAATGTATTCAATATCGTAACTGCCTTGCTCGTCAGGTACGGTTACCAAGCTATCGTCTTGTGCGGTAATGGCGTTAAAAAGACGACCAAGCAAGTGATTGTTTTCATCACTATCGCTAGCAGGCACTATTTTTATTCGTTTGTTATCGACAATATCAGCACTCAGGCCTGTACCAGCCAAAAGCTTTTCTATTGCTACTTGTGGCGTATAGTTACCACTTACTTCATTTGCAAAAATATGCCTGACTTTGTTGAAGGGGAAGACCACAGTCAGCTCGGCTTGATTGGCAAACGCGATGATTGCCTCGTCTGCACTTTGTGCAGGAATAGCGAAATTTATTGCGGAGAGCGGCGATGTATTCTGTGTAATCACTTCTGCTTGTTGGTGGGGCAGCACTGACTGTGCAATAACAGTGTGACTTGCGCCGAACGACATCATGCACAGTGCAACCGTTAAAGCTTTAGGCTTAAAAGGCAGCATGATTATTGTGTCGAATGGTTCATTTGCCACAGGCATATTCGGTTTTACGCTATTGTTATTATTGATTATTAGAGTGTGTGATGCGTATGCGTCACCCTACACGTTATTGTTGGTGTTGTTTTAAACTAGCGTCGCATTATATACAACCCATTAACAAATTTAATTTTTGAGCGATAATGTTGAAAATACTGGGGGAAAATAGCGTGGCTGTCGTCTTAGTAAGTAACAACGATAAAAAATAACAATATGCCCATAGAAACAGCCATACATAATGCCTATATGTCGGCGCGCGGCTCGATGGCCAAAATGCTATCGCGCCTTGTGCCGCCTAAAGAAGTGGATGACATACTGCAGGATACGTATGTTCGCTTGTGTCAGGCGAAATCTACCGAGCATATTAAAGAGCCCAAGTCGTTTTTGTTTAAAACCGCAAAAAACTTGGCCTACGATCACTTGAAGCGTGCAGAAACACGCATGGTAGACGACAGCATAGAGGTTGCGGCAGCTCTGGAAAGCGCAATTAGCGGTGTTGAAGATGAAACATTTCACAACAACGCCACCCAGCAAGAGTTTAAGTTATTTTGTGACGCAGTGCGCGCCCTTCCCAAGCAATGCAGGCGCGCATTTGTATTGAAGAAAGTGTATGGATACTCTCTTAAAGAGATTGCCCAAGAATTAGAGATAAGCGAAAAAACCGTGGAAAAGCATATTGCTGAAGGAATAAAAAGATGCACTTTGTTTATGCGACGACAAACGACGTCGCATACACGGCCGAATGCTTATCAAAGTGGTGGGCAACACAGTACGGCGGATGTAAAGAGAGACGCCCATGAATAGTTCAACAAACGAAACAAAAAACGCTAAGTCAGGTACCAATAGCAACGTTGTACAGTTTAATAGCGATGAGCGTGTGCTTGATGCCGCTAGCGAATGGCTAGTGAAACTCGACGAAGGGCTTGATGACAATGAAACACAAGCGCTAAAAAAATGGCTTGCAACGCCATTGCATCGAGACACCTTCCTCGAAATGGTAGCCTTGTGGGACAAGATGTCGGTGCTTAGCGAACTGGCTGAGATCGTACCTCATACACCTGAGCCTAGCGTCAAACACAAAGCAAAAAACACCGTGACTTGGAAGCGCCCGCTGGCCATTGCTGCCTCGTTTTTAATGGTCGGGCTGTTAAGTTATCAGGGGCTAAATTTATTCTCGCCGTCTAACCAAACCGAACCTGTTTCACAAATGGCAAGCTACTCGTTACAAGCCTCGACCAAACCGGGCGAGCACAAGAGCATTAGCTTAGAGGACGGCAGTACACTATGGCTTAATACCAACTCTCAAGTGAACATCGTTTTTACTGAAACCTCACGGATTATTCAGCTTGTCAAAGGTGAGCTTCATATCGAAGTGGCGAAAGACAAATCCCGCCCGCTCAATGTACTTGCAGCTGGTAAAGCAATACAGGCGGTTGGTACTGCTTTTAATGTGCAATATCACCGCGGCGACCTTGAACTGGTAGTTACCGAAGGCGTGGTAGAAGTCGCCAGTTATACACTTAACAAAGCGAATGGCGAAAGCATAATTGATCCAATTATTAAACCGCAGGCTCAGCCATTGACGTTAGTTCAAGGTGAAAAATCACTTTTATCTTTGCTTAACAGCACCGTTGAGACCGTGTCAGATGAAGATATCGCGAATGATTTAAGCTGGCGTGAGGGCAAGATTGTATTTCGCGGCGAGCCATTAATTGACGTGATTGAAGAAGTAAGCCGATATACGGATAAAACGGTTGTTTTAGGTGATGCTGCGCTTGCTAACATGCAAGTAGCAGGGCTATTCAACACCAATGATGTAGACGCGCTTATTGCCGCCCTTGCCGACAATTTACAGATATCTACAGACTACTCTAGCGACACTATTGTCCTTCGCCCCCGTTAACAGTGGGTTTGCTCATAAGTTCTTACTTAGCTTTATTGAGCTACAAACTAAGCGTAAAGCGCGTTCTAAAGCTTAACTCGCGCTTTTACCAACTCCCCCTTACAATGACGCCTTATACCAGTCAGCATGCATTGGTATGATAGATAAATGCATCAAACAATAAGGCGTCTTTGATATGCAAATAGGCAGTGCTGTAACGGCAATTAAAAATTTCACTTCCAGGCTACTATTTCTGGCCACCTGCGCGGTGCTATCTAATACAGCTTTCGCCATTGAAGCTGGCCAATATTACTATTTCATTTCTGACAAGTGCGTGGCTAAAGGCCCTCAAACGCCCGAAGAGCGAGGCGCCGTAACCCCAGATGTTATGCTATTTGAAGTGGTACCTGCGGGGATCAGCGACTACTACGTAAACATGAATACGAGCGCACTGATTCACTATACAGAGGAAGGGCAAGCGCACCTTTCTTCAATGGAAGCAGAGCAGGCCTATACTGCTGGTAAAGCACCGTCGAAAGACAGCCTTAGAAAAGATGGCAATGCCATCCAGCACGACTTCATGCTGCAGCGCGAAGCAATAGATTTAAAAACCCTGATAAACACGTTAAATGGTTTTTCCCAGCTGCAGTCTGATAAAGGCTACTTTTTTAAGAAAATCGTAGGCCTTTCTAACCCCGACGCTAAATTTAAAGCCATTACCCGGGTTCGCTTAAGCGATATGGGTTACGACAATCGCATGATGTTAACAAGCTACTCCAGCGACTACTTTATGCTGGATGAACAAGGTAAGGCCTCTGACACAGCTTTTATTACGGTAGATCACGGCGCAGCGCTACGCAATTCACTGCACGACACCAACAGCCCGTACGCCATATTTACCAAAAATTCAGTATGCGGTGAAAAGTGGGAGCCGGGCAATTAACAAGGTAATTAGCTAGGACATACTTTAAACGCTTGTTGAATGGATCGGGCTTGCTTCGGCTTTAGCGGCTTTGGTTTTAAAAGGCTCTGGTTTTAATTACTACGATAGAGCGTTTTAATAAGGTGGTAGCCGAAACGGGTCTTCACCGGCCCGTGTACTTTGAGCACGTCTTTTTTAAATACCACATCGTCGAAGGCTTTTACCATTTGGCCTCTACGAAATTCACCAAGATCGCCGCCACGCTTGCCCGACGGGCATTTGGAATGACGCTTTGCTAACGTCGCAAAATCCTTACCCTTTTTAAGCTGCTCTAAAATAGAAAGCGCTTCTTTCTCTGTTTTAACCAAAATGTGAAGTGCGGATGCCGTTGCCATGGAAAGGACCTAATTTGTCTCGGGGGTTTAAGAATAATATCGTGCACGCTAAGTATACCCTAGTGAACAACCCGCCTGCCATTAGTCAATGTGATGTGTTGGGTTAAAAAAGCGATGTAAAGGCTACTCTGCTGTTTAAAAACTGCGTATCGTTAACCTTTATCAATCATTGACGAGCCTTCCCTTTTGTTACCAGAATTCGACTTGGCCCAAGCGATAGGAATGTTGAGTTTTGCGCTTGGCATTTTGTGCTTTTATCAGCGTGATGATCAGCACCTGCGAATAATGATGGTGGTGATGAATTTAAATCACGCCTTGCATTTTGCGCTACTTGGTGCCGTTACTGCATGCTTAAGTGCCTTGCTTTCAGTGGTCAGAACAGGCATTTCAATTAAAACTCGCTCCCGAAGTGTCGCCTACCTGTTTATATTGATATCGCTAGCAGCCGGGCTGTATTTGGCCGAGGTTTGGTACGATTTATTCCCTATTTTGGGCACGTGTATAGGCACTTATGCCTTGTTTTGTTTGTCGGGAATACGCATGCGTTTAGCGTTTTTGTGCGGCGCTATATGTTGGCTAACCAACAATATTATTGTCGGTTCTATTGGCGGCACCTTGCTTGAAGCTACGCTACTGGCAGTTAATAGCTTCACCATTATTCGCTTGTACAGAGGGCAAAAAGCACTCGGTCAGGCCTGATTGCTAATTTATGCCAGACTATGCTCCCAATCCACACGTCTTGATTGTCCAAAGTGAATGCGTTGCTATACGCACACTGCATTGGAAGCTTTCAAGCCAACCTCGTGGAGTGAGTCGAAACACGTCAATTAGAACGAGAGCGCAAACAGACTCGTTACTGACGTATGATAGTCCAGTGACATAGCGACGGATAACAGCGTTATATTCACAATGGAGAAACCAAAAACACGTTTTGCCCAGCCTTCTACGTTGATGTCGGGTCTGTATCCGCGCAGCGCCATCAACAGCCACCAAAGGCTTGTTGCGAAAGCTACTGTTAAAAAGCCAATCCCCGTATAACCGCTAAGTGGAAGCAGCATTACAACTAAAGCAAATAACGCAATATGAAGGACGATATGGCGTTTTGCTTTCGCAATACCTTGCGATACAGGCAATACTGGAATGCCAGCCGCCTTGTAGTCGTTATATCTAAAGATAGCGATGGCATAAGAATGGGGCATTTGCCAAATGCTGAACATACCCAGCAGAATAGCCGCAGCCATATCAAACTGACCGCTCGCGGCGCAATAACCGACTACGGGCGGAACGGCCCCCGACAAACTGCCAACGAAGGTGCCATATACCGAATTTCGCTTCATATACAGGCTATAAACACCCACATAAATGACGTAGCCAAAAGCGGCAAAAAATACCGAGGTAAGGTTGGTGTAAGCTGCTAACAAGCCGAACCCCGAAATGCCTAGCACAGCACCATGCAACATCGCAGTAAATAATGGCAACTCGCCTGTTACCGTAACCCGGCTAGCCGTGCGCTGCATTTTGCCGTCGATATCTCGGTCAATGCAGTTATTAATGACACAGCCTGAAGCCACCACCAGCGATAAACCGATGAGCGTTGCGAGCAATAGCCAATAATCTATATCGCCACGGGACGCGAGCAAGAAACCGCCCGTTACCGAAATAGCATTGCCCATAATAATGCCGGGCTTGGTAACTGAGAGGTAACGTTTATAAGTAGAGGTCATGGGTAAAATCCAAATTTAGAACGCGCCCATTTAGACACGTATCAAGGTGTACTGAGAAGCCCCAATGTTGCCCCCAAAAAAGGTTGCACCAATAGAAGGGCGAAACATGAGGGCTTAACGTACTTACCGCGATGAATTAATCACATTGAAAAGCCTGACATGATCGTCAGGCTAGACCACGCATATACAGAGATTTGCTAATACATCATCATGGCGTTTGATTCGTAGATGATCCAAACGGATAACCCAACCACCATGAAAATAATAAGCGCACTGAATAAGAATGAAAACGTATTGGCTCTGCCTTCTTCAGTAACAAAGTTAAGGTGCAAAAAGTATTTAAGGTGCACCCAAATTTGAACCAAGCCCAAAGTTACCACGCTCCAAATCGTAGTAACTTTGGATAGGTCGCCATTCATCACTAGGGTGAACGGAATAGCGGTAAGTACCACAGATAGAATGAAGCCAATAATATAAGACTTCACATCGCCATGTGCGTCATCACTATTGTGGGTCGATGAAGCGTGACCGTCCGTATTTGAAGCTAATTTTGCATCGTGTAACGCCATTACATTGCCCCCATTAAATACACTACGGTAAATACACATATCCATACAATATCGAGGAAGTGCCAAAACAGACTTAAGCAACTAAGTCGGGTAACGGTTTGCTCACCTAGATCTCGGCGGGTTACTTCAATAAACATAATCGTCATCCAAATAAGGCCCGCTGTAACGTGCAGTCCGTGCAGTCCCACTAACGAGAAAAACGCCGTTAGAAACGCACTTTGCTGCGGCCCGTTGCCATGCTCAATAAGGTGGTGGAATTCGTACACTTCCATACCAATAAAACACGCACCCAGCGCCCATGTCACTGCCAGCCAAGCAAGGGCGCCTGACTTGTTTTGTCGGTGAGCACATATCATGGCAAAGCCAAAGGCAATGCTGCTTAAAAGCAGAGCGGCTGTTTCAACTGCAACAAAGTTGAGCTCGAAAATATCTTTGCCAGACACACCGCCCGCTGTATTCATAAACAGCACGGCATAGGTGGCAAAGAAAGAAGCAAACAACAAACAGTCGGTCATTAAATACAACCAGAAACCAAACACGGTGTTGTTTTCATGATGTTCTTCGTGTGCGTGTTCATGCGGCATTGATGCGGCGCTTGATGTTGCAATAGTACTCATGAGCGACCTCCCACTGTATTGGCACTTAAGTGCGTAGCTTCAACTCGTTCAACCTCATCTACCTGCACGTAGTAATCAACATCCGAGGTATAGCAACGCTTAATAAATACTCCTATTCCTGCCACTAAACCGACAACAGCAAGCCACCAAATATGCCAGATAAGCGCAAAGCCCATTAGGGTAAAGCTCATGCTCATGAAAACTCCGGCTGAAGTATTTTTTGGCATATGAATAGGTGTGTATTTTTCAGGGCGTTGATACGACTCGCCGCGCTCCTTCATATCCGTCCATGCATCAATGTCTTTGATGTGAGGAATCTTGGCAAAATTGTAAAATTGAGGCGGTGACGCCGTTGACCACTCTAGCGTGTGACCATTCCACGGATCGCCCGTTGTATCGTTAAGCTTCTCTTTGTTTTTGAAGCTTACAAACAGCTGAAGTAGCTGGAAGAAAATACCAATTGCTATTACAAACGCACCAAATGCAGCAATGTATAACCAGATATTCCAGTCAGGATTGTCGGTGTGATTTAAGCGGCGTGTCATACCCAAAAAGCCAAGCACATATAGGGGCATGAACGCCAAAAGGAAACCAATTTGCCAGCACCAAAAGGCTGCTTTTCCGGTTTTTTCGTCAAGCTTAAAGCCCATGGCTTTCGGGAACCAAAAAGCAAAGCCAGCCAGATAGCCAAATACCGCACCACCAATAATGGTGTTGTGAAAGTGCGCAATTAAGAACAAGCTATTATGAAGTACGTAGTCAGCACCTGGAATAGCAAGTAACACCCCTGTCATGCCGCCAATGGTGAAGGTCACCATAAAGCCTAACGTCCACAGTACAGGCACACTCAATATTAACCGACCGCGATACATGGTGAATAGCCAGTTAAACAGTTTCACGCCCGTGGGTACGGCAATAACCATGGTCATAATGCCGAAGAAGGCATTCACATTGGCGCTCGACCCCATGGTAAAGAAGTGGTGCAGCCAAACAATAAAACCAAGAATGGCAATGGCACCCGACGCATACACCATCGACTTGTAGCCAAACAGGCGCTTAGCGGTAAACGTAGATATAACTTCTGAAAAAATACCAAATGCAGGCAGTACTAGAATATAAACCTCAGGGTGTCCCCACGCCCAGAACAGGTTGATATACATCATAGAGTTACCGCCGGCTTCATTCGTGAAGAAGTGGAAGTCCATGTAGCGGTCTAGGGTCAGCATGGCTAGCACAGCAGTCAGAATTGGGAACGACGCGGCAATCAGAATGTTTGCCCACGTACAGGTCCATGCGAAAATAGGCATTTGCATTAACTTCATGCCGGGCGCACGCATTTTAAACACGGTAACTAAGAAGTTTACGGCGGTTAGCAGCGTACCGAGCCCGGATATCTGCAGGGCCCATATGTAATAGTCGACGCCAACCCCGGGACTAAACTCCAACCCGGCTAGCGGCGGATAAGCAACCCACCCTGTTTTTGCGAATTCACCTAACCCCAAAGACACATTTACTAGAATTGCGCCACCTGCGGTCAGCCAAAAACTTAAGTTATTTAAAAATGGAAACGCCACATCGCGAGCACCAATTTGTAGTGGCAAAATGATATTCATCAACCCAATCATAAACGGCATCGCCATGAAGATAATCATGATAACGCCATGGGCTGTGAAGATTTGGTCGTAGTGCTCTGGCGGTAGATACCCGGGCGCACCATTGGTTGCCATTGCAAGCTGAGTACGCATCATAATAGCGTCGGCGAAGCCACGCAGCAGCATGATCATAGCCAACACAATATACATAATACCAAGACGTTTGTGGTCGACAGACGTTATCCAATTAAACCATAGGGTTCCCCACTGTTTGTGCTTGGTGATAAGCATGGCTATGACCACACCCACCACTGCCACAACAGCAAGTGTCACCATAATAATCGGCTCGTGATAGGGCACGGCCTCAATAGATAATTTACCTAATAAAGACATGGTTATTGTGCATCCTCTTGGTGATGGCTGTGTTGCATTTCAGGCATGGCGTGATGTTCGCCCATGGCGGCATTTTCCGGCTTGTTGTAGAAATCCATAGAGCCGTGATCTTTCATGTATTTCATAACAATGTTATGAAATAAACCGTCATCGACTTTGCTGAAATAGGTCACCGGATTGTTTTCGCTTGGCTCAGCAAGCTGCTCGTAGGCACCTGACGTTAACGATGTTTGCGACTGCTTAACGCTGGCAACCCACGCCTCGAAGTCATCCTCGGTAGGTGTGGCAATAGCGTTAAACTTCATTCCAGTGAATCCCGCACCGCTGTAATTTGAAGAAATGCCTTTGTACGTACCTGGCTCGTCGGCAATAAGATGAAGCTTGGTTTCCATTCCCGCCATGGAATAAATCTGGCTTCCTAGCTGAGGAATAAAAAACGAATTCATGGTGCTTTCAGAAGTAATCTTAAACGCAACGGGTTTATTGGCTGGAAACACCAATTCATTGACCGTTGCGATACCTTGTTCAGGGTAAATAAACAGCCACTTCCAGTTAAGCGAGACTACTTCAACAGTAAGATGCTCTCCTTGACCTTCTAGCGGTGCATAAGGGTCGAGTGCGTGAGTAGAGCGCCAGGTGATCACACTCAACGACACGACAATGAGAATTGGAATGGACCACACCACCGCTTCTATTTTGGTCGAATGTGCCCATTTAGGGGTATAAATTTCGAAATCGCGGCTAGCGCGATACTTCCACGCAAAGTAAAGCGTAAGAAAAATAACGGGAACAACAACAATCAGCATGAGGATAGTGCAAAGAATAATCAGATTCTTTTCATCCATACCCACTTGCCCTTTAGGGTCAAGCACGCCACCGCTGCAACCGGCCAACGTCAGCCCTGCACCAGCAACAATTAAAGTAAAAAGGTTACGAATAGACAAAACAAGTTCCTATAACCCACAAGTTAAACGGCGATGACTGGGCCGCTTAATAGAGAATGGCAGCGTTACAGCATCGAAAAACACACCGGTAAAGCTTTGTCACACATACTGCGCAACGCTTTCGGCGTTAAATAATTAAATCGGAGACGTTTAACTAAAAAGTGGGGGCGCTCTACTGCCAACCGTCTGAACAAAAGGCTGGGGGAATGTAGGGCAAAGGTAAGGAATAGGTCGGCGCTGTTTTGTTATTTGCGCCTTTGCTATAGCCGTGGCTTTTACCAAGAGACCAACTAATACTAATGCAATAGTGGGAACAATAAATTGCGAAAGCGTGTGATTGGCCAGTGCAATGAAAAAAGGCTCTACAACCAAACTTTCATTAAACGCACTGACAAATTCTGCCGAGTCAGCCAAGGTACCACTGATAACTAGCGCAATGTTCAGCAGTAACACCAGATTAGCCAACCACAGCATAGCGCCTACACCACTGGTGTAGTTTATTGCGGGTCTAATCGAAGAATTCAGTTCGTCTAAAAAAACGAAAGAACGTGGTGCCATATAGAATGTAATGCCTTACAAGAACAATGCTCTAAGTTTAACGCTGCTTCAAATGAGAATGAGAAAGCAGGCGTGGCAGAGTAATCTCAAATAAGGACAAGTACAAGCCACCTATCGACGGGCTAAAAAGACCTAGTAATTAAAGCACCAGACACAAATGACTATTTTATTAACATTCAAAAGGTAAGACTCTACTTCCACAGATTTATCGTCGCCCTTAGCATAGATGTCACGCATTCATTCACTTTTTCGCTCGCTGAGTCTTCAACTTGCTCCTCGGCAGGACCTACACATGTTAATTTTTTGTTTTAAATATACAAAATTAAACCGCTTACCGGACGCGGTTGATAAAGCGTTAACCTTCTTATAGATGCGATGAGTTGCACGACAGTATTCTCTCTTTTCTCAATGTAATTGATTTAAAAATAATCAATGATTTAAAATGCCACCGGTAGCATTTTGTTTAATTCGTGTTAATATCGAGCAGTATTATCTTGATTTCGGGACCGCAAAAAGATGGAAAGGTATGTTATTCCCAGTGTTATGCAGGCGCTGCAGCTATGTCAAGCCATCGCCGAGTCTCGCTCGGGGTTAAGTGCCTCTGAAATTGAGTCAGCGCTTAAACTTCCCCGCACATCAGTATTTAGGTTACTGAGAACATTAACCAGCGAACGGGTAGTCGAAAAGCGTGGTACAAAATACTTCTATGGCACACGCATTTACGAAATTAGCGCCGCTAACTCGCGCAGCAGATACGTTCAGAGAATCACTGCACCTGCGCTTTCGAAACTTATAGCTACAACCAACGCTAGCGCAATTATCTGTACATTAGGCGACTACTGCGCGTTTGTTATTGACGTTTTAGATGCCAGAGAAAAGCAAATAACAACAATAAGGCCAGGGACAAAACTGCCCTTATTTGAATCTGCTGCGGGTCATGTCATGTTGGCCTACCATCCCAAGTATCAAAACATGAACGACAGCACACACCCCGCAAACTTTGATGAACAACAAGCCGCGAAATTACGAGCAACAACTTGTACCAGAGGCTATGCCGTCAGCCACTTCGCACCGCGCAACGTAACGCTTGTTGCCGTGCCAGTCTTCATGCGAGATGGAGAGCTTGTATCAATTTTAGCAATAGAGTTAGAAGGTATGATCCACGACGTTAAGGTACTCCAAGCATGGAGCGCTAAACTCAAAGACATCGCCCGCCAACCAACCACCGGTGCCCACCCTTACGAGCAGGACATGCAGTAATGAAACATATTCCAATTCAACTGATTGTCGCTTTCGTCGCGTTTCTCGCTTTGTCTAACTGTCACGCACAATCATTGGCGTTTGAAGGCGCGCTGGGGTTCGGAAAATACACACAAGGTGGAAACCAAGGAAAAGTGTTAGTTGTTAGCTCTTTGTCTGATAATGCCAAAAGCCCACAAGAGGGAACATTGCGATGGGCTATTGCGCAAGACTATCCCAGACTGATTGTCTTTAATGTGTCTGGCGTGATCGTGCTAGAAAAGGAGTTAGAAATAAAACATGGCAACGTCACTATTGCAGGACAGACATCTCCCCACGGAATTGTAATTTCTGGCGCATCAACAAGCGTTGAAGCTAATCAGGTCATTATTCGACACATGCGCTTTAGGCCGGGGAAAGACAGTGAAGAAGGCGATGCAGTAACCGTTAGAAATACCACTGATGTCATTATCGATCATTGTTCGCTAAGTTGGTCAAAAGACGAGGTAGGCTCTTTCTACAATAACCAACGCTTTACACTGCAATACAGCATACTATCAGAGAGTTTAAACAACGCGGGTCATCACAAAGGTAACCATGGCTATGGCGGCATTTGGGGTGGCAGTAATGCTAGCTTTTTGCGCAATATATTGGCCAATCATACCAGTAGAAACCCACGCATTAACGGATGGCGACTGAACCCGCCTTACCCACAGCAGCAAGAATTCGTTGATATCAAAAATAACGTTATTGCCAACTGGCAAAAAAACTCAGCTTATGGCGGCGAAAACGGCACCGCAAATCTGGTTGGGAATATTTATGCCCCAGGCCCCGCTACGAAAAAGCTATGGTTTTTCCAATTATGGGACGATAAGGAATCTCTCACTCGACTGTATGTTGCTGAAAACGTGATGAAGGGCTATAGCGACATGTCTGAGGACAACAGTAAAGGCATAGATATTAAGAGCGCCAAAACCGGTTCAAAGAAAGAAAAAGACGTAATCACTCGTTCTCTTTCAACGTCGCCTTTTCATCAGAATGAAATAGATAAATTAGGCGATGCGCAACTTACTGCGCAGCAAACATGGACAAGCTTGATTGAAAACCAAGACGTAGGTGCTAATCTCACCCGCACAGGTAAAGATCTAGACCCTGTAGACTCGCGCATACTTAAGCAAATACAAAGCAATCAGTACACAAGCCAAAATGGGATAATTGATAGTGAATTAGATGTGGTTGACTGGTCAATTTACAGCAGCTACTTTACTGCCAACCCCGCGCCCTCTCTTACTTTTCATGAAGAAAACTCGTGGCGGGTACTCGCAGGAATCCCAACACTGTGATCACTAAATATTCATATATTAATAATTTGTGAAATAAACGTTAAATATTAGTGCATTCCTATCTGGCAAGATTAATACTGCCACCGGTGGCATAGCAAAATACAAATACTACAGCTATGTCGATTTTGGAATTTAGGAGTTCAAAACATGAAAGTGTTTCAATGGACAGCCCTCGCTCTAGCCGTGTCCACGGCGTTTTCCAGCATGGCGCAAACTGCACCCGCTCAGGAAAATACCGAGCAAACTGAAACAAATGAGACCCCTAGCGAAATTGAAGTAGTTGAAGTAAAGGGTGTTAAACAGGCAGACCTTAAAGCGCGTGACTTAGAACGCATGAAAAGCGGCTTTAGCTCTGTCATTTCTACCGATGATTTAGGCAATTTTGTTGATCAGAACGTGGCGGAGTCCCTTCGACGACTGCCGGGTGTTACTCTACAGCGCTCTGAAGGCGAAGGTAAGTTTGTCACCGTACGGGGCTTAGGACCCGGCTTCGTGTCGATAAATATGAACGGCGCACAAATGTCTGGTGCAGGCGAAGAACGGAAAGTAGGCTTGGACGCCCTTCCAGCAGATTTGCTAGGCACTATTGAGGTTTTAAAAACACTCACCCCAGACCAAAACCTAAATTCCATTGGCGGTACAGTCAACGTTAAAGCAATTTCAGCTTTCGATCGCGGCAAAAACACATTAAAAATGCGTGTTCAAGACGCATATTCAGAAGCGCGCGAAAAGCACTCTCCGAAATTTAGCTTAGACGGCACCCAGTTTTTCCTCGACAACACCTTTGGTATTGGCTTTGCTATCTCTCACGAAGACCGCAAAACCCAGATAGACGAAACGCGCCACCACAGCACCAACGAAATGAAGTTTTACACCGCCGACTTGGGTAAAACAGAAGAAGAAATTGCCCAGGGTGACGAAATTCTTGCGCCTTCTCAGTTAGAAGTTCGTCGCGAAATTGCAGGAAGAACTCGTCAAGCAGCAGCACTAAACCTCGAATACAAGCCCTCTGCAGACGCCTACTATTATGCCAAAGGCACGTTCACTCAGTTTGAAGATGATGATCGCGCACAGCGAGAATTTTACGATTTTCAAGATGCAGGCTCTGTTGGAAACGATGAAATTGTATACGTAAACGGCGCTACGAAAGAGTTTATTCTTAGCGATATAGACGTATTCCACCAGCATTTCCTACAAGAAAGTAAGAACAAAACCATAACGTTCAGCTTAGGGGGCGAAAACCGTATTGCTGAACGCTTCGTGTTTGACTACGAATACGCTCAATCTCGCTCTGAAGAAGACTCCACTGGTGACCGCCGCGTTCAATTCCGTGAACGAGACCTGATTGTTTATGGTCAAGGCGGTCGCGACAACATTAACGCCCGCATTTTAAGCCCACAGGAAGCTGCTGAAATCGCAGGTCTAACCTACGACCCGGAAAACAGTATTTTTGGAACGTCGGGTAGTGGCGATGGTTCTGACCTTTCAAATTATCAATTCGATAACCTGTTTTTAGAAGGCGGAACGCGAATTGATGAAATTAAGACAGTGAACCTTAACTTGCGAACCGACATTTTTAATGACTGGTTAAACACCATTAAATTTGGTGTGCAGGTGAGCGAGCGCGATCACGTGCGTGACAAGGATCGGTGGAGTTTCGACCCTTCTGCCGGCGACTGTAGCGACGATGCATGTATTGTCGCAGTGAATTCTACCCTTGCCGACTATGACACCCAAATACCTTCAAATAGCGCATTCCAGCTGCCGTTTGAAAGCCGCGCAGTTGTCGACCAAATTGTTGATGCCACTCGTCAAACGGTTGAGCCTGCCACAAATGGCGAAGTGTCAATCGAAAGCACTAAGGGCGACTACAGCATTACCGAAGATACGCAGGCTGTATACGCAATGGCAGAGTTGCCATTAGGCGCAGATGCCACACTAACAACCGGCGTTCGCTGGACACAAACCGAGTTCTCTTCTACCGGCTTTTTGTCTTTAGAAAACGATGACTTTGAGTTTAATGGCGCAGGCGCTGGTGCATTGGATATTGCTATCCCTCTTCCAGAAGCGTCTATTAAATACAGTGAGTTTTTCCCTAGTGCACACATTAAATGGGAACCGAGTGAAAACTTCTTAGTGCGTGCCGCAGCATGGACGAGTTTTACTCGCCCGTCGTTTAAACAAGCCCGTGCATTTGCTGTGTTTGACAGCGATATTGAGCTTTGTCCTCCGGGTTCTGACGATTGTGATGACAGTCAAGGTGGCGCATCGCTTCAACAGTTAAGCCAGTATGTGTTGGGTTCTGATAATGCACTAGATGTGGGTAACCCTAACCTCGTTGCAATGACATCTATTAACTACGATGCGTCAATTGGCTGGTATCCAAGCGAAAACCTCTTTATGGAAGCGGCAGTTTTCTATAAAGACATCGACAACTTTATCGTAGATGTAAACGGAATTGGCATGGCGCTTAATGACCTGCCGCTAACGCTTCCGGTAAACCAGGTGACTGAGTTTGTTATTCCGCAAGATTTATATCTTAACGAGATAAACATTACCGTTAACGGCAACAAAGCCTCGGTTATCGGATTAGAGCTTAGCTACAACCAGTACTTTGAAAATGGTCTATTCATTCAAAGTAATGCCACCATCCTCGATAGTGAAGCCACGCTGGATAGCAGTATTCGTCAAGGCAAAGTGGCACTGCCCGACCAAGCTGATACCACCTTTAATCTTGTATTTGGTTGGGAGAGCGAAACGTTCTCAGCTCGCTTAATTGGTAACGTGCGTTCTGAAGTTCTTGAACAAATTGGCTCTTGCCCAATTACTGCCGATCTTAACGACCCGAAAGGCTGCAAGATTTGGGGCGACCAATATCAAGATTCGGTTAAAAGCTTAGACTTTAAACTTCAGTACGACATTACCGAGTACGCACAATTGTACTTTGACGCCATCAACCTTACCGAGGAGTCTGACCTTCGCTACTTCCAAGGTAACGCGTTAAGCGGCGGCAACATTCTGTACCAAAAAGAAGAATACGGCCGCAGCTACCAGCTGGGTGTAAACATTAAGTTCTACTAATTGTCTGCGCCGGGGAAACCCGGCCTTTTCCACATAATAAAGCTGGAGCGGACATGTAGTGCGGTAGTACGCCCAGTAAAATATGGAGATTGAGTACCATGAAACTCACGAAAATTGCTGCCCTTATGGGCGGCGTTATTCTCGTTGCCGCCTGTGGCGAGAAAAGCTCTACCAATGTAACCCTCCCCCCCGACCCAGCACTGACTGGCGTATTTGTTGATAGCCCCGTTGAAGGAATCAATTATTCCTCTGCTTCTGTGGAAAACGGCACTACCAATGCGCAGGGTGAGTACTCTTACTTCAGAGGCGAGCAGCTCGCTTTCAGCATTGGCCAGCTGACGTTTCCAGAAACACCGGCATCAAGCGTTATTTCTCCTCTTGACCTGTTCGCAACTGACAACCCTTTTAACCAGTCGGTCGTAAACACGCTTCGACTTTTACAATCCCTCGATACCGATGGCGACCCAAGTAACGGTATATCGCTAAGCGCCAGTGCTGGCGATGTGGCGGTAGCTACGCTAGACGAAGGGCAAACCATTGAAGACTTCTTTAATCAATCTGATGCAGATTTTGCAGCCGATGTAGAGGTGTGGCTGGGTTCCGCTGGCGGAGCCAGTGCTACGCTTGTGGATAAAGCACAGGCTATCAGCCATTTCGTAAATTACCTTGAAGCCGAATTAGGTACGCTGTTCCCTAACACCTTTGATGTAACCCGCTTCACAGGCGACATTTACGCACCAACACTGGAAGGCAGAAGTGTATCTCAAGCCACTTACACCTTTACGCCAGACGACGAAGCGAACTTGTCAGGTACTTTTGTAAGAGTGCACGGTGAGGAAAGCACAACAGGTAGCTATGAATTCTCTTTTGGACGAAAAGTCATAGCCCTTAGTTACAGTGAGCAAACTGAGTATCTTATTTCCCGTGCTTTCAACACGGTTAATGAGGTATACAGCCTGTGCGTGATATCTCCAGATAACGCTCAGTCTATGCCGTTAGTGCTGCATGTTGAAAGCTGTCTTGCCAACGAAGACCCGCAAAACTACCTGTTTGCTTTTACCCAGGAACAAGCATATGTTGAACTGGCAAAGCTAGAGGAAGCAGCGAATTCTATCCAGGCGGCGCTTGAAGAAAACTTCGATACCGACACCGATACGTTTTTCTCATCGTCGTACAAGCGCTTAAGTGAAGAGCCAGATGCTGGCGCGCTTTATTATGTAACAGGTGGCAGCCCACTAGTCGACGCCACCACAGGTCAACTTACCCTTGAAGGCGATCGATTCAGTATAGGTAATGCTGCAGCCAACCCAGGTGCCAATACGTCAGCATCAGACACGGTAGGCATGGGTATTTATAACCTTAGCGAAGGTTTTACCATTAGCTTCGACGTTATTTCTCACAATGGCGGCGGTACGTTCAGCCTTTATGTAGATAACAACACCACAGGTCAAGATAACTCTGTACACGGTGCTGCTTCTAAGTTCGTGAGCATAGGTTTAGCAGACGGTACGATGGTACCCGGCACACGCTTTACCTATACCTATGAACCGGGTGACGATATTGGTGGCGGCGATCCTAGCGCACCTGACGCGAAAATTCTCGATAGCTCGGTAACTAATAGTTTCTTCCAATTGCGCACAGATTCGAGTGCCACTATCACTATCGATAACTTAAAAATTGAAACGATAGCTGACGCAGTTGACCCAGTGCCTCCGGTTGAGCCTGAGCCTACCGAACCTGAAGAGCCCGAAGTTATTCCAAGTGTACCGCTGCCGCTTTCCTATACCTTTGCAGGCGAAAGCGAGGATATTTTCTCGACAAACTTTGCCGCGATTGAAAATGCAGCGGGTGAGCAAGTCGCCATGTTTACCATTACCGGTGGCTCGGTAACGCAAATTGACACTGGTATTCAGCTTGACGGCGGACGCTTTACCCTTGGTAATACTGAACCTGATACCCAAAGCTCGTCTGACGATACATCATCAACCGGTGCACTGGATTTGAGCCGTCCTTACAATGTTATCTTTGATGTCATTTCTGCTGAAGATTCCGAAGGCGACAACAAATTCCAGATTTACGTGGATAACAATACTTCTGGCAGCGCCAACTCACACCTAGGTTCAGATTCTCGTTTCTTTAATGAGCCTGTGCTCGATTTAGTACCGGGAACCACCATGACAGTAGAAGGACAGATAGCAACGCCTAACTCGTACCTTCAATTTAGAACGGAAAGTGGCTCTATTGTGGTCATCGACAATATTCGCATTGAATATATTGATGAAAACACCCTGTTAGAGGAGACGTTTGAAACAGACGCTGACACCTTCTTCAGCCCTGAATACAAGTCGACCGATGGTGGTGCGACACCGTTTTATAGCGTAACGGGCGGCGGCTCAGGTTTAGTGATTTCCGAAGGCCAACTAGCCATCGACAGTGCACGCTTTACCATGGGCAACAGTACCCCTGATACAGACACAACCGCTGATGACACTGTAACCACAGGTATATTAGATTTAAGCCGTGAATATACCATTAGTATGGATATCATTGCCGTTGAAGACAGTGAAGGCGACAACAACTTCCAGATATATGTAGATAACAACACCAGCAGTAGCAGCAAATCGATACATGGTGGCGACTCTAAATTCTACAGCGAGCTGGTTAATAACCTTGTGCCAGGACAACGCCTAACTATCGATGGATTTATTGGTACACCCACCTCGTTCCTGCAGCTTCGTACTGAAAGTGGCGGCAAAGTGGTTATCGATAACTTTGTTATATCGTATGTGGGTGAAGCGCCAGATGACAGCAAGTTTAGCTGTGAAAATGAACCACAGCTTTACTTCTGTGACGACTTTGCATCGGGCTCTTTAGATAACTTCACGCTTATTTCAGACGACGCAGGCTCAAACGGCCCACAAGGCACGTTTGATGTTGTAGAAGATGACGGCAACAAAGTGATGCGCTACACCGCTGGCGGTGAAGGTGGCGAAATTTTCTTGGTTAAAGAGTCGGCGCTAAGCAACCTTCCAGAAAATGGAAATTACTTTGTTGAAGCGCGCATTCGTCCAAGACAAAACAGCACCACGCGAAACAAACAGATCTTCCTTCTAGGTCGTTATGATAGCGCTGGAAACTGGTACGGCGGAGGTTTGAATGTACAAAACTCATCGAGCAGTACACAAGTGGAAGTAGCGGTAAGTACCGAAGGCAGTATTTCTCGACCTGTCCAAGCTAAGTCACCTATTGTACTGGGTGAAAAAGACGGTACAGACGGCTCGTGGTATCGCGTACGTTTTGAAATGGAAAACGAGAAACTCACCGTTTATTTAGACGGCGAGAACATGGGTACAGCAGAAGATACGACCTATAGCGCAGCGGGACTGATTGGCCTCTTCACTAATAACCGTTCGTTCGAGCTGGACGATTTAAAAGTAGGTGACCCCGCTGTTAAACCAGTTCAACTTACTCTGGATTTCAAAGAAACAGAGTGGGAGACCACCACCAGTAGCGATCCGTTATTCGTTTACGTTACCGCAGTACAAAACGACGGTATAACTGAAGACACGTTTACCGTAACCAGCAGTGATGCGAGTGTGGTCAGCGTAGAGCAGCAAGGTCCACAAGTTACCATTACCCCTCGCGCTGCCGGTAGCGCAATGGTAACTTTTACTTCTGGCTCTGACCCTACGTTAAGCAAACACATTGCCGTTAATGTTGGCGAAGGCTTCACAATGCCTACCGCCACCTATGGCGACTTATTCCCGGATACCACACCTTATTCGGGCAATAACAATGCGTATCCCGATACCCTACTCTCGTTAACCTTCGACAGCGAACCCACCTTAGGAAGTAGCGGTGAAGTGCGCATTTACAATGCGACAGACGACACCCTGGTAGACGTTATCAATATTGCAGCTGATGAAGACTTTATTGGCTTTGAAGGCCAAGACAGACAGCGCAAAGTGGCTTACCGCCCAGCATCAGTTGTAGGCAACAAATTAGTGATTAAGCCTCATACAAATGCCCTTCAATATGGTCAGTCGTATTACGTAGCCATTAGCGATGGTGCGGTAACCGGCGCAACGCTAAATGGTGAAAGCTTTAGTGGTATTGGCAAGAGTGCGAACTGGCGCTTTGCAACAAGAGCCGCTGCACCTTCTGGCGCGAATGTTACCGTAGATGATGACGGCGAAGCGGATTTCCGCACGGTGCAAGGTGCGCTTAATTACGTGATGCAAAACGTAAGTAGCGATACGCCATCTCGCATTACGATTCGTGACGGCGAGTATCAGGAAATGCTGTTCCTTCGCGGTAACAACAATGTCACGCTTCAAGGCGAGAGCCGAGACAATACCGTGGTGTACTACGATAACTTTGAGAGCTTTAACAGCGGTAGCGGCAAGAGCGAAGCACCTGCGGCGGGCACGCCATCTGGCGGAAGAAGCGTGTTTTTAGTGGAAGGCGTAGATAACCTGACGCTAACGAACTTCACTTTGAAAAACTCACACATCAGAAGCAACGACTACTCTAACCAAGCTGAGACGATTTACTTTAACAGTGATTCAGGTCGTCTAACTGCCGTTGATATGAACTTTGTGAGTGAACAAGATACGCTGCTGTTAAAAGGCTTTAGTTGGTTCTACAACTCATTGATTGCCGGCAACGTTGATTTCATTTGGGGTTACGTAAATACCGCACTGTTTGAAAACAGCGAAATTCGCACCATTGGCGACTCTAAAAATGGTAACCCTGACGAAGACACAGCGGGCGGCTACATTCTACAAGCTCGCGTACCTGATATTTCTTATAAAGGGTTTATCTTCTTAAACAGCAGCTTCACCAATGGCCCAGGCCCTATTGGTAACGGTGTACTCGACGACTCTACGTATATTGCAAGAAGTGGCGGCAGCGCGAGCTACTTCGACAATATTACGCTTATTAATAACCGTTTCGACACCCACATTGCCACTATCGGCTGGGCGGGCGAAGGAGTACGCGACCAACCTGCACCAAACCCTAGCCCTGCAACCGCAGCAGCTGGATGGCGTGAATACGGCAGCATGGATATGCAGGGTAACCCGCTTGATCTTTCAAGCCGTCAGTTTGCCCACATTCTTGCCGACAGCGAAGTGACTGAACTTACCAGCAGAACGGCAATATTCTCTCACTTTAATAACGGCGAAGGCTGGGTGCCAAGCGAGCCTAACTTACCGAATGTAGCACCTGCTCCAACGCTTGATGCGTACGGTTTTGCACAATACAACTATGCATTAACCGGCGGTGCTGGCGGTACGGTAGTCACCGTAGATAACGGTGCTGATCTGCAGGCGGCGTTAGATAGCGCAGCGAACAGCAACACCCCAGTAACGGTTTATGTAGATGGCACCATTACCGACGCAAACAATGGCGGTACGGGCTCACCGATTGAAATAAAAGACATGAACGATGTGTCAATTATCGGGGTTGCAGACAGGGGCGAATTCGACGGTATTGGCATCTTAATTCGACGCGCAAATAACGTGATTATTCAAAACCTGAAAATCCACCACGTGCTTACTGATGGAAAAGACGCTATCTCTATTGAAGGTGATAACGACGGCTCTACCACCAGCAACATTTGGATTGACCACAATGAGCTTTACAGCACATTGTCTGTGGACAAGGATTTCTACGACGGGTTAGTAGATAGTAAACGCGGCGCGAAAAACATCACTATCTCTTACAACTACCTTCATGATCATTGGAAAGCCTCGTTACACGGCCACACTGAGAATGATGTAGACAGTGATAATACCGAGCGTTTAATTACCTTCCACCACAACCGCTTTGAGAATATCGAGTCACGTTTACCGTTATTCCGCTACGGTCACGGTCACTTGTATAACAACTATTACAATCAGATATCCTCTACGGCAATCAATTCAAGAATTGGTGCAGAGCTACAGGTAGAAAACAATGTGTTTGAGTACACGCAAAACCCAATTGTTTCTTTCTACTCAGACGTTATTGGATATTGGAACACGTCAGGCAACCTGTTTGGCGAAGGCGTAACCTGGACAACGCCAGCTGATGGTGACGTTGTAGCAGGACCTGATGCAACGCCTACATCCAGCTACGAAGTGCCGTACGACTACGTACTAGATGATGCCGACGTGGTTAAGCAGCGAGTTATCAACTACTCGGGCGTAGGTAAGATCAACCAGAATGCCGATGACATTCCTCCGTTAAACTAACTCCCAAAAGAGTTAGCACAAACAAAAAAGGCGCTGCTCTATGAGCAGCGCCTTTCTTTTAAGCGTTAAGCTTGGGGGATGATTACATCATGCCGCCCATTCCGCCCATGCCGCCCATATCAGGCATTGCAGGCGCGTCTTCTTTAGGTAGTTCAGCTACCATTGCTTCAGTTGTGATCATTAGTGAAGCAATTGAAGATGCGAACTGTAGTGCAGAGCGCGTTACTTTAGTTGGGTCAAGGATACCCATCTCTAGCATATCGCCGTAAGTGTCGTTACCTGCGTTGTAACCGTAGTTACCTTCGCCATTCTTCACTTCGTTAACTACTACAGATGCTTCTGCACCTGAGTTGATAGAGATTTGACGTAGAGGCGCTTCCATTGCACGTAGTGCAAGCTTAATACCTACGGTTTGGTCGTCGTTGTCGCCAGTAAGGTCAGCAAGTTTAGCTGCTGCGCGAACTAGTGCTACACCACCACCAGGTACCACACCTTCTTCAACCGCTGCGCGAGTTGCGTGTAGTGCATCTTCTACGCGGTCTTTCTTCTCTTTCATTTCAACTTCAGTTGCTGCACCAACTTTAATTACTGCAACACCGCCAGAAAGCTTAGCTAGACGCTCTTGAAGCTTCTCTTTGTCGTAGTCTGACGTAGAGTCTTCAATTTGGCCTTTGATTTGAGCACAACGGCCTTCAATCGCTTCTTGATCGCCGTTACCGTCAACAACAGTTGTGTTGTCTTTGTTGATAACTACGCGCTTAGCAGTACCTAGGTCTTCAAGCTGCACTTTTTCAAGGTCTAGACCAATCTCTTCAGAGATTACTGTACCACCAGTTAGGATAGCGATGTCTTGAAGCATTGCTTTACGACGGTCACCGAAACCTGGTGCTTTAACCGCTGCAACTTTAACAATACCGCGCATGTTGTTAACTACTAGTGTAGCAAGCGCTTCGCCTTCAACATCTTCAGCGATGATCATTAGCGGCTTACCCGCTTTCGCTACGCCTTCAAGGGTAGGAAGTAGTTCGCGGATGTTAGAAATCTTCTTGTCAACCAATAGGATGAACGGGTTGTCTAGTTCAACAGTACCGTTTTCTTGGTTGTTGATGAAGTATGGAGATAGGTAACCGCGGTCGAACTGCATACCTTCAACAACGTCTAGTTCGTTTTGAAGTGCCTGACCTTCTTCTACAGTGATAACACCTTCTTTACCTACTTTTTCCATCGCTTGAGCAATGATGTCGCCAACTTCTGAATCAGAGTTTGCAGAGATAGTACCTACTTGAGCGATAGACTTGCTGTCTGCACAGTCAGTAGACAGAGCTTTAAGCTCTTCAACTGCCGCTGCAACTGCTTTGTCGATACCGCGCTTAAGATCCATTGGATTCATACCCGCTGCAACGCTCTTAAGACCTTCAGTAACAATTGCTTGCGCAAGTACAGTAGCAGTAGTTGTACCATCACCTGCTTCGTCGTTCGCTTTAGACGCAACTTCTTTTACCATCTGCGCGCCCATGTTCTCGAACTTGTCTTCAAGCTCGATTTCTTTCGCTACAGACACACCATCTTTAGTGATAGTAGGTGCACCGAAAGACTTGTCTAGAACAACGTTACGGCCTTTTGGACCTAGTGTTACTTTAACTGCGTTAGCTAGTGTGTTTACGCCTTTCAGCATTTTGCTGCGAGCGTCATCACCAAAACGTACTTCTTTAGCTGCCATGATTAAATTCCTCTAAAATTCGTTTCAACGTTAGTTGTAATTACTCAACAATCGCTAGAATGTCGCTTTCGCTTAGGATTAGTACTTCTTCACCATCCAGCTTTTCTGTTTTAACGCCGTAACCGTCGTTGAAAATAACGGTGTCGCCTACTTTAACGTCTAGCGCTTTAACTTCGCCGTTCTCAAGAATGCGACCGTTACCTACTGCGATTACTTCGCCGCGTGTAGATTTTTCTGCTGCAGAACCAGTCAGAACGATACCGCCTGCAGATTTGCTTTCTTGCTCTGCGCGCTTAAGGATTACGCGGTCGTGTAAAGGACGAATTGCCATTTTCAAGTCTCCTGAAAATTCCACTATTCAAGTTTATGTGATTACCAACATTCAGACTGTCCGAATGTTGTGTGCCTGGGTTGCTCATTGCTGAGCAGTTAAAATCGTTTCTGCACGGATAGATGGGGTAGTACCCAGATAACTTCAAGGGTTTTTAAGCAAAAAAATGTAAAAAAATTGGTTTTTCACTAAATACTTCTTTTTATTGGGCAAGTAAACGCCGTTTATCGCGGTAAACGGCGCTCATAACCTGATGGAGAGGGCGTTGGGGCTCGCTATTTTAAGCGCTTATCTGGGTCGTTAGTGGTGTGATCGGTGTACTCACCTTCAAACACATCACCATCGCTATTATGTGAGCGTGAACGCTGGTCGAAAGGACTTTGCCCAAACGGTGACTGACCCTGTCCGAAGCCTGCAGTTCCCGGCCCCATACCCGGAGCGACAACACGCATTTTCATGTGCTTACTGACCTGAGCAGCAAAGAAGTGACGAGAGCCTGGCATTGCCAATAAGAAGCCGAAAATATCGGTAATAAAGCCTGGCGTCACAAGTAAAATACCTGCAACCACCAGCATCAAGCCTTCAACTAGTTCTTTTCCTGGCACTTCATTTCGCTGCATTTTTTCTTGTGCAGTTTGCAGTGTACTCACGCCTTCGCGTTTAACAAAGTAAGCACCAATAAAGGCAGAAAGAAGTACCAAGCCAACGGTATTCCAACCACCGATCACGCTGCCCACATTTATCAGCAACGCAATCTCTAAAATAGGTAATAGGGCAAACAGTATAAATAAAACCCGCAAAATGCTTCCTCTTTCATGTATTCATAACCTGTTATAGGGTCTTTGTACGTAATAACAAGAAAAGGTGCCCACCCTTTCGCTTAAATAGCCACTTAAAGCGACCGATAACGACCGTGATATACTGTAGCTATGAAAGAATAGTGCGACTTTTCAGGTCAATTACATATCGACCCATTAGCAAAGTAACAGGCGCGAAATAAAGTAGGAAAAGTTCATGACAATTAAGCTTGTATTGTGCACCACGCCCGATGAAAAGACAGCGCAGTTAATTGCCAGCACGCTTGTTGAAGAAAAGCTTGCCGCCTGCGTCAACATAATCAAGGGTATAGAGTCCGTTTATGAGTGGCAGGGGAAGGTGGAAACCGACGCAGAATGCCAACTGCTTATTAAAACGAACACACAACACGTTTTACAGGCCTTCGATAGAGTAAGCGAACTACATCCGTATGATGTCCCTGAATGGTTAGAACTTAATGCTGAGGCTAGCAGCGCTTACGGTCAGTGGTTACAAACCACGCTACAGCGCTAGTTAAAACGTAATTCTAATAAAAATAACGACAACGCAAAATAGATAAAAATGAACTGTAACTTTATGACTTTACCTTCTTTTCCATCAGGCACTGCATCAGCTTCACTGTTTCGTCGCTTTAGCGCTTATGTACTTTCAGCATTTTGTTTAATGACGTTATTAAGCACGTTCGCCTTGGCTCAGGTGCCCAATGCCTTTGACGATCCGTTCGTGGATGAACCCCAATTTTTAGATGTAGACCAAGCGTTTGCGTTCGATTTTAACCAAAAAGGCGACGCGCTTACGGTAAGTTTCGATATTGCGGAAGGCTATTATCTGTATCTAAAGCAGTTTAAGTTTGTGGCGAAACAAGCCGAAATTGGCGAGCCTGAGTACCCAAATGGGATAATGATTCAGGATGAGTTTTTTGGCGAGTCTGAAGTGTTTTATAACGGCGTATCTATTACCTTACCCATTGAGTCAGCACTCAGTGACGGCGTAGTTAAAATTCGCTATCAAGGCTGCGCTGACGCAGGGCTTTGCTACCCGCCGACAGTGAAAGTCGTGTATTTAAACGAAGTGGGAAGCAGTGCAGTTGCTGATACAGATACGACCTCAGAATCAAATGACGCAGCGGCCTCTTCGCAAAGCGAGCAGTTCGATTTAGCGCAAAGGCTAATTGATAAAGATAACCTTGCGCTCACTTTAGCTCTATTTTTTGCACTAGGCGTAGGCTTAGCCTTTACGCCTTGCGTATTTCCTATGTATCCCATTGTGTCGGGCATTGTGATTGGTCAGGGCAAGCCTAAAACCGCATCGCATTCATTCTGGCTAACCTTTGTTTATGTACAAGGCATGGCAATTACATACTCGTTGCTTGGGTTGGTTGTCGCTGTGGCAGGAGCGCAGTTTCAAGCTGCGCTTCAACACCCTGTGGTGCTGGGCGTATTCATTGTGCTATTTGTGGCGCTTGCCGTTGCTCTGTTTGGTGGCTTTGAAATTCAGCTACCGGCAAAGTATCAAGAAAAGCTCACTCACATGAGTAACAATCAAACGCCCGGCAGTTTCGCAGGGGTGTTTATTATGGGCGTATTGTCTGGCCTTATCGCTTCACCCTGCACTACTGCCCCGCTAACCGGTATATTGTTATTCATCGCCCAAACTGGCGATATGACACTGGGCTTTATTTCTCTTTACTTGTTAAGTATTGGTATGGGCGTTCCACTTATTCTGTTCGGCATGACAGGTGGAAAACTCCTACCTAAAGCAGGTAACTGGATGAATGTGGTTAAGGTGACTTTCGGCTTTATGATGCTTGCCGTGGCCATTGTGTTTATTGAGCGTTTATATAATAGCCCAGCCACTGGCTTCCTATGGGGATTGCTTGGCTTCGGTTTATTCGGTTACTACTGGGTACTCAATCGCGCCAGCAAAAACTCACTGATGAAACTTGTACGTGCTGTTGTGGTGGCAATAGGCATCATGGGAAGTGCTGGCCTTACTTATCAAGCAGGGCTAAACACAGAGCTTTGGGGCGAACATGCTGATGGTGTTCACGCAGGGCACCCAGACTTTGTTGTTGCGCGAGATTTGACAGACTTACGTAATAAAATTGCGGCGGCTAACGCACAAGGTAAAACCGTGATGGTCGATTTGTACGCCGACTGGTGCGTAGCCTGTAAGGAGTTCGAGAAGTACACGTTCCCAGACGAAAAAGTGGTATCTGCGCTTAGCAATACGGTATGGATGCAGATGGACCTTACCGATAACACACCAGAACGTCAGGAGATTTTTGACACCTTTACTGTGCTAGGCCTGCCTACCATTTTGTTCTTTGACGAAAACGGCGACGAGCTAACCAAAGCCCGTGTCACCGGGTTTATGAAAGCAGACGCCTTTGCCGGTCACGTAAACGAGTGGCTTAACAATAGGTCTAACACTAATGACGGTCAAATTGGTCGCTTGGACTAAGGCGCGTCGATTCGAGGACTTTCCTCTTCTCATATGGCGAGTATGGCGAGCGGTGCGAGACGCCGCTCCCTTTATCTCGGGTAGAAACGGGGTTCAGAAAAGAAGGGTGGCTTCAATGCTGGCCTTCTTATTTATTTCGCTCACTTTTTCCCTATCAGTAACAGCGAAAACCACGGGGTGCTTTGATAACAAACGCTTTTGTTTTGAACTTACGCCTTCGTCTTCTTCTCTTTATTTAGTCTCAGTACAGAGAAAAGTAGAATTGCCCGTAGCGCTAACTCTGTATTCCAATGTTATGCAAGACATTCCCACAGGCAATGGGGAGCTTAAATCGAAAGCCCACGTTAACGCATTTTTAGATACCAATGACCAAGTGCCCCTTGGCGTAGTAAAAAATGCCGACGCATTCTGGGCATCTATGCGCGTTAAATGGACGGTGGGGCGCGTAGACGCGATACACGACAACGCCTATACGTATCTGCCACCGCTACAGCCAGCTAGCAAATACCGTATTGTTCAAGGCTTTAACGGCAATTTTAGTCATTCTGGTGCGTCAAGGTATGCGCTCGATTTTGCCGCGCCTGTAGGTACACCTATTTTAGCCGCCCGGGAAGGCGTAGTGATCGACACGAAAGATGACGGCACGAAAGGCGGGCCAACGCCGAAGTTTGCAAAATACGCTAACTACGTTGTTATTCTTCATAGCGACGGAACCACCGGCGAATACTACCACCTGAAATATAATGGTGTTGTAGTAACAAGAGGGCAAACTGTAAAGCGCGGGCAGCTTATCGGTTATACCGGCAATACGGGGTTTTCTTCCTTACCCCACCTTCACTTTGGCATTTATGTAGCCAAATTCCATGGTAAGTACGTGAGTGTGCCGTTTTCCCTCGACAGCGCCCTAACTAAGGCCTCGCCTTAGCATTTATAGCAATACATACTGATACTTTTCGTTAAAACTACCATCTCATCCCCCACTAACGCCTTCTGAGAGTGCAGCATGCTGCGGTTTCACAGGCAGCAAATAAGCAAACTTTCCAATAAACTTTGCGCCGAAAACACCTGATTAGACCAGTATTTTGCTGCGAAATCTTTATCTATCACTATAATCAGCATTTAACACAATAAACGAACAAATTAATTGGCTTTTTTTCGTGCAACTGTCACAAAAGTTTGTTGAAATGGCAATAACCGTGACTTTTTCCCGAAGATAGCAGCAAACTAGATGAATATTTTGTTATTGAACGGCCCTAACCTGAATATGTTAGGCCAAAGAGAACCCGACAAATACGGCACACAAACCTTGCAAGACATCGTAGATGATTTGCAGGCGCAGGCTGCGTCAAGCAACGTGACCTTAACGCATTTTCAGTCAAACGCTGAGTTTGAACTGATTGATCGCGTGCACGCTGCTATGGGTACTGTTGATGCCATTATTATTAATCCTGCTGCCTTCACGCACACCAGCGTCGCCCTTCGCGATGCATTATTAAGTGTCAATATCCCGTTTATTGAAGTGCATTTGTCGAACGTTCACGCCCGTGAACCGTTTCGTCATCATTCCTATTTTTCTGATGTTGCAGCTGGCGTCATTGTTGGCCTTGGTGCCATGGGCTACTCGCTCGCGCTAACTGCAGCAATCAACTTACCGAAATCGCATAAATAAAGCAGAGACAGAACATGGATATTAGAAAGATTAAAAAACTCATCGAACTAGTGGAAGAATCTGGCATTGCCGAGCTAGAAATCACTGAAGGCGAAGAGTCTGTACGCATCCACCGTGGCCCAACGGGTGTTCAAGCGCCAATGAACTACAGCTTTGCAGCACCAGCTGCACCGCAAATGGCACCTGCTCCAGCGGCGGCCGCTACCACTGCTTCTGAAGCACCAGCAGAGCCAGCTCAGCCAGAAGGTCACGTTGTTAAGTCTCCAATGGTAGGTACGTTCTACCGTGCATCTTCACCAACGGCAAAAGCATTTGCAGAAGTGGGTCAGCAAGTGAAAGTTGGCGACACGCTTTGTATCGTTGAAGCGATGAAGATGATGAACCAAATTGAAGCAGATAAAGCCGGTGTGGTTAAGGCAATCTTGGTTGAAAACCAAGACCCTGTAGAATTTGACCAGCCAATGTTCATCATTGAATAAGCGAGTGCTTAACTATGCTAGATAAAGTACTTATTGCTAACCGTGGTGAGATTGCCCTGCGTATTTTGAGAGCCTGTAAAGAACTAGGCATCAAAACCGTAGCAGTGCACTCTACTGCGGATAAAAACTTGAAGCACGTGTTGCTGGCTGACGAATCAATTTGTATTGGTAAAGCATCAGCAACCGAAAGCTACCTGAACATTCCTCGCATTATTGCTGCTGCAGAAGTCACTAACTCTATTGCTATTCACCCAGGTTACGGTTTCCTAGCGGAAAACGCAGACTTTGCTGAAGCGGTAGAAAAAAGCGGCTTTATTTTCATTGGCCCTAAAGCTGAAACTATCAACCTTATGGGTGACAAAGTTTCTGCTATCAACGCCATGAAAAAGGCAGGCGTACCGTGTGTACCCGGTTCCGACGGCCCGCTAACTGACGACGTAGAGCGCAACAAAGCCATTGCTAAGCGCATTGGTTACCCAATCATCGTTAAAGCTGCGGGCGGCGGCGGTGGTCGTGGTATGCGCGTGGTGCGCAGCGAAGCTGAGTTGATTAAAGCCATTGAAACAACGCAAGCGGAAGCTGGTGCTGCATTTGGTAACTCAACGGTTTACATGGAAAAATTCCTTGAGAACCCACGTCACGTTGAAATTCAGGTATTAGCCGATGGCCAAGGTAACGCCATTCACTTAGGTGAGCGTGACTGTTCAATGCAACGTCGCCACCAAAAAGTGGTTGAAGAAGCGCCTGCACCGGGTATTTCTGAGCAAATGCGCACCAAGATTGGCGATCGCTGCCGCAGAGCCTGTATTGAAATTGGCTACCGCGGAGCAGGTACATTCGAGTTCCTATATGAAAACGGCGAATTCTATTTCATTGAAATGAATACCCGTATTCAGGTAGAGCACCCAGTATCTGAAATGATCACAGGCGTTGACCTTATTAAAGAGCAGCTTCGCATTGCAGCCGGTCAGCCACTATCAATTGATCAGTCGCAAATTCAAATTCGTGGCCACGCTATTGAATGTCGAATTAACGCAGAAGATCCACAAACCTTCATTCCTAGCCCTGGTCCTATTGATATGTTCCATGCGCCAGGTGGTTTAGGTATTCGTTGGGAGTCGCATATTTACGCGGGCTACCACGTGCCTCCTTACTACGACTCAATGATTGGTAAGCTTATCACTTATGGTGAAAGCCGCGACGAAGCGATTGCTCGTATGCGCCACGCCCTTGAAGAGATTGTGGTTGAAGGAATTAAAACGAATATCCCTCTTCAGCGAGCCATTATGGCCGATGAAAACTTCTTCGCGGGTGGAACCAACATCCACTACCTAGAGAAGAAGCTAGGTTTAGCCTAATCCCCCCTTTGGGCTACACGCTGTTTTTTGTGTAGCCCAATTTTCTTTCTTCGCTATTCGCTATTCGCTATTCGCTATTCGCTATTCAGCACATTCTAATTTTCCGATTACTACAATCAATTTTTAACGATTTTCCTATTTAAAAACTGGTTCTATACTGCATACAAGTTTTAAGACATCTCCCTGAGTTTTAATGCTTTTGTGTGTTTTACCCTCATTGGAGTCCCACTCCACTTATTGCCGGCATCCCTGCCGGCTTTTTTTTGTATTTTTTTCCTTAAACCGCTATTCGTTGCGCTAAGTAATTAGATTTAATGTATAAACTACTTAATCATGTTGTTTAGGGTTAAACAGGTGCGAAATCCTTTTTTGTTTATTTTACCGCTGATAGCCATTGCAGGAACTAACGCGCAGGCAGAACAAATAGCGCCCACCTTCTCACAGAAGCTAGATATTCAGGTTCGTTACGATAATCGTTCCAACCGCCCGAGCCGCGAACAATATCGACTGCGTTACTATCCCTCTCTTGCCATCACTTCTGCGTGGTCAGTAAACAGCTTTGTGGTGACTGGCGATGACTTTTCATCAAGTCACAATACATTCGGCAGCGACAACACTGATTATCTCTACGCAAGGCGTCTGTACTTAAGGCATGAAACCGGTTCGGGGAAAACTGAGTTAGGTGTTATTCCAACTTACAAAGGGCGTGTTTCTTCCACCGGCTTGTCGAAAGATGGTTGGATAACGGGAGTACGTCACGTGAAGCAATTGCAAAACGACACCGCCATTGAAATAGTCGTTGGTCAACTTGCAAATGCTGAAGCATCTGAAGCCTTTAATATTGGCGGAGAGGATGAGTATTTCGAAATTGAATATTCGGCCAAGATGGGACAACGACATAGCTACGAAGCCAGTTTTGAAAGAATGCTGAACGGTACGTTTGCCCGGGCAGAATATCGATTACGTATTAATGAACAAGATACCGCGTTCATTGAATTAGTGCAGCGTACTGATGAAAGTGCTGCGAAAGTTGTAGTGGGCACCAGCGGTGAATTCGCTGCAAGCGCTTTTAACACATCATATCCTATCGAATATTTTGCTTACTATTCCTATATAGACAGTAGTTTTGGTGAGCGCGCTGAATTAATTGAAGACTTTCTAGGAACAGGTCACGGCGGCTCTCTGGAATTTAGTGGCGTGCTATCTGAGAAGCATGATGTTGAATGGTTTATAAGAGCTGATGTGGTAGATAGCGTCAGTCGATTACTGGCAGGAGTAAAACTCTCCTTCGATAGTTGAATGAAACGAAGCGCCTACTCCACATAAAAAAGGCCCATCAAACGATGGGCCAAACAGCAAGAACGCGTACACACTTTAACAGTGCATAATAAGTTACGGCTTGTCGCCATTGTGAGTTCAATTGCCGCAGATTACGTATTTTTAATCTCTTGAGCTTTAAACTTAAAGTTGAGTTTATTAAACTTTAGTCTAATGAAGCGCTAAAGCTCGTACTGTTTAACTCTAATAATCGTAATTTGAAGGTGTTCTTGTGCCCAGCCGTTACGCTCAGTTCAAAGAAAAACTTCCCATTTCCCGACTCTCCGATGAAGCGCTGCTTGCGTTTCGCGTCCTTTTTGATGATCCTCTCGATATCGTAGACTTAGCGCAAGATATATCTGACTTAACGCTTTACCCGGAACGGCTGAAAGACAGTTATAGAAAGGAGTGGGAAGCCTACGTGCTAAAGGCACTGGCGTTTGAGATCAAACAACATACAGACGTTTCTCCTGCAGAGTTCATTGAGCTTGTCATGAACAAGGTAGAAGCGATTCAGCAAAATAACGACACCTATCAAAATCTATTGCGTCAGGTTCGCCACGCTAAGAGTATTCTGCAATCAGAAAACACGGTCGTTTTTCCTACCCCCATGCGTCAGCAGTTGACTGCGTTTCTTTTGCCGATTACTACTATTTCGCCTCCCAAAAAATAAAGGCAGCGACAACGTAAGGCAGTTCCGCTTCTATAGGAAAGGTTTCTACACGCTACTTATTAGCGCCTTTAAATTTGTACTGAGAGGGGCAGTATCCTCTGTCCACACCATCAGGGCGCAGGCTGGCATGTTTGGTTTTTCTACCCGACACGCGCTCTCGCCAGTTCTTGAAGGTTTTCTGTTTGAGATTTTTACGCATAAGCTTTATCACATCTTTTTCAGGCAGCCCGTATAAACGCTCTATTGCCTCGAAAGGCGTACGGTCTTCCCACGCCATTTCAATTACACGTGATTCTTGTTCTTCAGTTAATGCCATTTCTTACATCTCAATATGCGTGTTTAACCCCACTACATACTTATTTTCGGCTCATTTTGTTCAGTTCAACTACGCTAAAGTTCCAAACAATTAGTGGCCGACTTAAACGCTCACTTGCTCATCGTCTTTTTCAAACGCTAGCTTCAACAACTCGGCGGCGGCTTTCGCATCGCTCAGTGCGCGGTGATGCTGCTCCATTTCTATGTGAAAATGCTTTGTTAAGTTTGCCAGCGAGTAAGAAGGCAGCCCAGGATAGGTGCGACGCATTTCGCGAACGGTACACATTTTGGGTCGCCTGAAACTTTGCTCTAGTCTTGCAAACTCTTGCTTAATGAACCCGTAGTCAAAGTTTACGTTGTGAGCAACGAACACAGCGTCTTCGGTGAAATTTGCCACGTGCTCCGCTACTTCAGCAAAAAGCGGAGCATCTGCCACCATGTCATCCGAAATTCCAGTAAGGCGGGTAATGTTGCTAGGAATTCGGCGCTGCGGATTTAACAGGGTTTGAAACCTGTCTACCTCTTTCCCACCCACAAGTTTTACCATACCTATTTCGGTAATCCGGTTGTAGCTGCTGTTTCCTCCAGTGGTCTCTATATCTACCACAACATAAGGCTGTGCTGGGTCGCGTATCCATTTCACTGTTGTTACCGCAACGTCAAATCCAGCTTGCTGCAAACGTTGAATTGAAACCAGCTGATTTCGGCGAAGCTGATCGCCAGGCGCTTTGATTTCTTCAAAGCGAAGTGCGCCGTCAAATACCATGATATCGGGGAAGCCATCTCGGAGGCTCTCAAAGTCTTTGCACATCATGCGAAGTAAAGCATAAATCGAATCTAGCGAACCATGCTCAATTAGCGCTTCTATAGGCGTAAGCAAATGACTAGACCACATAAACAGGCTATTCACTTTGCCATAGTGCATCGTGGCCATTTTGTGAATATGAAAACGCAGTTTTTGTTTGCTATCAAGCGCCTGTAACAACGCTTCAATACTGTGTTCAAACTTGGCGTAAAAGTTATTCTGTTTAAGCGATAACGGCCTGCGATCAAACTCCGTAACCAGCGTGTCTTCTTCGTAAAGTTGCCTCCAAAAGGTAAGGCCGAACAAACTGCGCCACAATCGGTTTTCCGTGCGCCAGCCTTCAATGCCGTGCCTTGCATAATGCGCCAGCACACCACGCTCAACCTGTTGATTTTGGCTTACGTCAATATCCAGTGTACGGCTAGCATTGCGAAGCATGTCGGTAACCGTGCTGGTGCGTTTTTTGTGGTATTTACGGGCATAGAAATCTTCTGCAAATGCTAACAGCGTATCCGATTGCGGATTATCAATTATCTCTTCAAGGGTCTGTTTAACACTATTTTCATTTCCGTCCTTGTAGCTCTCTCTTAACCACTTTTCTTTGGCCTTATCGCTTTGCGCCGCTTTCAATACTTCTAGCCCTTTCGCTCTATCAAACATCAGCACTTTTAGACCTAGTGCATAGAGAAACTGGTCGCGATAAAAACAGGCCGACACACCTTCTGTAATGGGCAGTTCACCTTCGGCAATGGTAAGCAACATATCATCGTTATAAAAAGCTAACTGGCTGTAATGGTTGGCGTAAAACCATGACGCTTGGGCGTCGCTTTTAGTTTCAAAACGCGCCGTATCCGTTACGGAATCAGAACGGGTTCTCATTACGCCTAAATCGCGCATAGAAAACTGATTTAGGCGGCTTTTGGTGTTACCAAAATAGATAAACAGCAAATAGCGAAGTGCATCGTCGAACAAGCACACTAAGTAGTTATCTAGCGAAAAACGCTCTGGCCAGCCTCTAGCTTCGATATGTTCATTAAGCAACGTCACGAGTTTAGGCTTGGTGAGAGATGCGAGCCCCTGAATACTGCCGTATTCAGCAAGTAGCTCAAGCAGAGCATCTTTGGTCAAGACACCAGCGATGTCATTAAGCGAAGCGTGGGTAAGGTCACCAAACCAGCCGTTGTCGGTAAGCCAATCTATTTGCTCTTGTGGCACAGCGATTTCGCTATAATTGAACTGCGTCCTGTCAATCACTGCATACTTGCGATTTGCAGCGCGCACAACAATACACTGTTTGTCATCGTCTAACGCTTTAAAACGCCTAACAAAGTCAGTGGCTTCGTCACTTAGAAGCGCCCTGCTAGCACCCTCAAAGAACCCAAGGAACTCGTGAAAGTGTGTAAGGTAATAACGTGGCGGTAAATCTTTTCGCATGAGGTATCTTTGGCTATGAAAACACCAGCAGTGTATATTTATACAGCCACGCGAATCAAATTAAATCCTCCGCGATTGGGTATCACATCTGCTGCCAATAGTGCACAGCGTGTACTTTTACACGCGTACGCGCTGTTTAGACACCCAATGAAAGAACGAAGAAAGCTGCGCATCTGCCAATAAACGCTGCAAATTGAAGTAGTGTTTGGCTAACGTCATCTCATCATAAAATCGATGTATACCGCTGTGACATTGTCTGCAAATGTAAATGCCGTCCTGAAGCTCCGCTTTGCTAAAGTGCTTTTTAAAATAGGTACGCCTGTGCATTTTTCGCGGAATAAGATGATGGTAAGTAAGGCGAGTTTCTCTATTACAGCACGGGCATTGACCAACTTTATTTGCCACAAGGCCACCTTTTTCGTCTATCACATCTATTATTTGTGCACCCAGTTTTCTGATTACTCATAAGCGTCAAATGGCAGTCTTGCCCTTTTCTCTTAAAATCAGATACAAAGGGCGTGTCTAAAAGAAAATCCACTCGTCTTTGCATTACGTAACAAATAGCATTAGTGATTACAAAGGCATTTAAATATGAGTTTAACTCGTTCCATGAGCTTTTCCTGTCCTTACTGTATGGCCCCAAATGATGTTGAAATAGATGAAATTAACGATGTTGGCCAAGTACAGGTGCTCGACTGCCAAGTGTGTTGTCAGCCCATTGAACTTACTGCTTATCAGCACGGTGATGACATTCAGATAGAGGCAGAAAGAGAGAATGACTAAGCAGTTTACCCGCGGTGATATAGACGCCCTTGCACAGCGCTACCGCGCAAACCTAATTAATAGTTTGTCTGGTTTTAAATCGGCGACTTTGGTGGGTACAACAAACGGCGTTACAAACAATTTGGCTATAGTGAGCTCTATTGTTCATGTCGGTGCAAACCCGCCTCTCATTGGCATGATCATGCGTCCTCATACCGTCACGCGAGATACGTTGAGCAATATAAAACAGCAGGGCTTTTATACGCTAAATCACGTGGCTGTTGACTGGGTCGACAAAGCCCACCAAACATCAGCCCGCTATGCGCCAGATGAAAGTGAATTTGAAGCCGTTGGTTTAACCGCGCAGATCAGTGAGTCCTTCAGTGCGCCGTATGTCAAAGAAAGTGAAATTAAAATGGGCTTAAAAGTAGCACAGCATTTTACTTTGCTTAATGAAACCGAAATGGTTATCGGCGAAATCCAGGAGCTCTACGTTCCTGAGCAAATAATAGATTCAGACGGCTATGCAGATATAGAACAAGCGCAAACGGCCTGTATCTCAGGCCTAGACAGCTACCACAGCACACAACGAATTGCGCAATTTGCGTATGCAAAGCCCGATGTAAAGTTAACCGTGAAGTGAACTAATAAACTGTCCAACGGTCTTACATTCAATACTTAAGGTTGTAACTCTGAAGTTTATTTAATCTGGATCAAGCGAAAATGCGACATTTCGTTCGATCTTTTTTCAAAAAGAGATAGTATTTAAACATGAAACAAAACCTGCCTCTTTGGGCAGGTTTTTGCGTTTAAGGCACTGAATAAAAAAGAATCATTATCGTTTCTATCTCTTAAGGAGAATGTTATGAAATCTGTAAATCGCCGTGACTTTTTAAAGCTTTCTGGCTCGACAGTTATCGGTCTTACATTAGGTGGTGTAGCGTTACGTGCTCAGGCTCAAGAACAATTGAGCGCTGATGACCCTACTGCAAAAGCACTGAACTACACACCGTCGTCAACTGTTGAAGGTGCAAAATGCGCAAACTGCATGTATGTGCAGGGCGCCGATGGCGAACAACACCGCCCTTGTAACATTTTCCCTAATAAGCTTGTTAACGCTGATGGCTGGTGTAGCGCTTGGGTGAAAAAGCCTGGCTAACCAATCGAAAGAAAAGACGTTCAAAAGCCCTTGAGTTAAACCAAGGGCTTTTTTCGTTTCTGTTGAGGCGAAATACGATTATGTATCCTCATTTCCCGCTAGCGAACTACGTCAATTCCGTCTTCGATACCTTTTAGCGCTGGGTTGTCAAAACGTGTAGGCAGAAGGCCAGGCTTAATGAAGAAGCCGTGTTTTGCTTCAAAGACTCTACCTATTTTCAACACGCTTTCGTCTTGCCACTTTCCACCAATAAAGCTAATTCCCACAGGAAGATCTTTCACCTGTCCAGCGGGCACTGTGAGATGCGGATATCCTGCAATTGCGGCCAAATACCCGATACCGATAAAACCGACTGGCGAATGGTCACCATATACGCCGTCTATTAAAAAAGAAGGGCTGTTTGAGGGCGCAACTAGTACATCAACATTGTGCTTTGCTAATAACGTATCAATACCATTTTTGCCCGCCGTGTCTTGAATAAGGCGCAGTGCATTTTGATACTTTTCGCTGTCAATGGCTGCCGACGCGAGCGATTTTTCGAAAATGTCTTGATTGAATAACGCTAACTCGCGCTCTGTTTTGTTATTGAAATCGATAAGCTCAGACAAGTTCCTTGCAGGAAGCTCTGCTGGAGACCCCGACAAGTATTCGTTAATACTATGATGGAACTCACTCAGCAGAACATTATAGGAGTCTGCCCAAAATGAATCTGGCTGAGAGAAGTCACTGATGTCCACCAGCGTCGCGCCCGATGCTTTAAGCTGGTTCAACGCCTTTTCATAAACAGCCAGTACATGAGGGTTATCGCCTTGGCGGTACCTAACCACACCAATACGCTTGCCTTTTAAATCTGTAGCCAGCATTGAAGATGTTGGCATAGAAGGGCGGTGAGACTCAGCATCTAGTGTCGCGTTATCGCTTGCATCAGGGCCCGCCATGATTGCCGTCATTAGCCAGGCGTCTTGAACGTTAGACGTCATTGGTCCTGCGGTGTCCTGACTGAAAGAAATAGGCACTATGTGAGTTCTGGAAAGCAAGCCCACGGTTGGTTTAAAGCCGACTACCCCGTTTATGGATGCCGGACAAATAATAGAGCCATTGGTTTCGGTGCCCACGGCAAGTGACGCGAGGCGAAGCGACATGGCAGCGCCCGAGCCCGATGACGAGCCACAAGCACTTCTTGATAGCATATGGGGGTTTCGGGTAAGCCCTCCAACTGCACTCCAGCCGCTGATAGAGGATTCAGATCGAAAGTTTGCCCATTCAGACAAATTGGTTTTACCCAAAATAATTGCCCCTGCCGCTTTCAGTTTTTCTACGATAGGCGCATCGCGACCAGTGTCATTAGTAATAAGCGCCATTGAGCCGGCTGTGGTGGGCATCTCTGCACTTTCTATATTATCTTTTAGCAGTACGGGAATACCTGCCAGAGGGCCGAGCGTCTCGCCATTCGCTAGTTGTTTATCGATGGCCTTCGCTTCGGTCAGCGCGTTAGGATTCAACGCTAAGACGCTATTTACCTTTTCATCTAGCCGTTCGATTCGCGCAAGATAACCGCTAACGAGCTCAGCAGATGTCGTGTCGCCACTCGCAATAGCTTGCGCCTGAACGTGAGCAGGCTTATCTAACCATTGCTCAATCTTATCTGTATGATTTGCTTGAGACACGCATGCAGTGCATAGCACGACTACGGCCAGCAAAAAACCCTGTTTCAACATAAACCTTTCCTTAACGTATGATCCTAGCGCCTGTTACTCCTTCTTATTATGCAGCGTTTGACGGCAATAGAAGGTAACGTAATGTTAGTTTCTTATACGTTGAATCAGAAATAGTTCACTGTCTAAGAATTATTTTGCCGTTTCCGCAACGGGAAGCTTATGAAGGAGGTTATCGAGCTTATATTCATCAAGCAGTAACTGATACCGCCCATCTTCAATAAATAGCCGAAGGGTGGCGTTAAACTTGGCTCTAAGCGCTGGGTCGGGGATTGCAGCACTGTAAGGCGATATAGGAAAAAGCTCATGAAAGACGGTTGCGTCTTCGGCATAAGCACTGTTTGCAGATTTGAAGTAGTTGAAAATATTTCTATCGAGAATGGCAACATCGACACTGCCGCGCATCAGCATGTCCACTTGACGATCTTGTCGTGCCATTTCTATATAGGTAGTTTGCGATGCGAGAGTTCGCCCAAAGTCCTCACCTAATACCGATTGAGCGGTTTGAAAAGCAATGACGCTTTTACCTTTCAAATCGTCGATACTGTCTATCGTCAGTTCTCTGTCTGCCCGTGTTACCACGACGTTCTGATAGATAATATATGGCTCAGATAAAATGCTTTGATCGACTGTGTGTGCAGGATTAAGGGTAAGTCCAATGTCAACGGCGTCATCTTTTAATAACCTTGCCGTACGCCCGAAAGGAACATAAATAGGCGACAATCCATATCCCATTTCAGCAAGGATCGCCCGCACCAAGTCAACTTCAAAGCCGGTGTGCTCTTGTGAAATAACGTATGGAGGCTTGTTCCAGCCTACAACCACATCTAGCTCTTTCGCGCTAAGCGGTATGATAAAACACAGTAAACAAACAGCAGATAAAAGTGCGCGCATACAACAGATGAACCAGACTATAAATTAAACGATACCCTTCTCATAATATAAACTTATATTAGAATTTCACCAGTCGACAAAAGGTTAGTTTTTCTCGAGGCTTACGTAATCAATTGAGCAGCCAAGTTTTATTGAGTACGTGAGAGCCTGTTGAAAACCAAAGTGGTTAGATTTGATCATGCCTCTGTAAGCATCGCGTTCTCATTTACTGAAAGCTTTTCGCTTGCCTGCATTTTGTTTACTGCCAAGCAAAGGTACAATAAAGCGCAAAGGTCTCAATGAACGATAACTATGGCTTGGCTACAACTTCGAATTAATACCTCCTCTGAACATGCAGAATCAATAGGCGACATGCTAACGGCCAACGGCTCACAAGCAGTGACCTATGTGGATGCGAAAGACACCCCTATGTACGAGCCCAAGCCGGGTGAAGTGTTACTGTGGCCCGATACACAAGTCGTCGGCTTATTTGAAGCTGATGCCGATATGAAAAGCATCCTTCAGCGCTTGGGTAAAGCCAAAGTCTTAGGCCCTGATTTTAAATATAAGCTTGAGCCACTTGAAGACAAAGACTGGGAGCGAGAGTGGATGGATAACTTCCATCCCATGCAATTTGGCGAGCGCTTGTGGATATGCCCAAGCTGGCGCGATGTTCCCGATCCAAACGCCGTTAACGTAATGCTAGATCCTGGGCTTGCCTTTGGTACTGGCACGCACCCTACCACAGCGCTTTGCTTGCGCTGGCTAGACGGCATAGATATGACAGATAAAACCGTTGTCGATTTTGGCTGTGGCTCTGGAATATTAGCGCTGGCTGCGTTGAAATTGGGTGCTAAACGCGTCATCGGCATTGATATCGACCCACAAGCGCTACAAGCAACAAAAGAAAATGCACGACGCAACGGCGTTGAAGACCGTTTGGATGTATACCTTCCTGAAGACCAGCCTGAGCTTGAAGCCGATGTCGTGATGGCGAACATCTTGTCAGGTCCATTACTAGAACTTCAAAGCGTGATTACAAATTACTGCAAATCAGGCGGTTTGTTAGTTCTTTCTGGCATTTTGGCGGAGCAAGTTACGCGCATAGAAGAAGCGTACGCTCAAGATATTACACTTGAACCCAGTGCAATAGATGGCGAATGGGCGAGAGTGTCGGGCAAAAAACACTAAGTTTGAGCGATAAACCGACCAGTCGGTGAATATTACGCCCAGTTAGAATAGTGTGTTTTCGGTCAACCACCTCAAAATTGCGACGAAAATTTGTACGAAAAAGCACGTTACCGCCTAATTAATTGTTAATTTTTTCACATTACAGCCCTTTCAAATCGGGGGCTGTAAGACTTTCGTACAATATTTAAACTAAAAATCGACGTTAGCTTACTAATGTGACAGATTTTTTTCACTGTCAAGACCACGGAGTGAAATTTTGTGCGATTTTTAGCCTTTTCAAGCCTTGCGAAAACACGTACACTTAGCGCCCCGTTTTAGCCGGGTGTATATTTTCTGTGCAGTTTTAGATGGCGAGCTATACATTTTACAATGCGAATTGGACCTTACGAGTTAGAAAACAATTTGATGTTGGCCCCCATGGCTGGCGTAACAGACAGACCGTTTCGCCAACTTTGTAAGCGCTTAGGTGCAGGGCTTGTTGTTTCAGAAATGCTTTCGAGTAATCCGAAAGTTTGGAACACAGCTAAATCACAAGCGCGAATGAATCATGAGGGTGAAGAAGGCATTCGCTCTGTACAGATAGCTGGGGCTGATCCTGAGCTTATGGCTCAAGCAGCACAATTTAATGTTGAGAACGGTGCGCAAATCATCGATATCAACATGGGTTGTCCTGCTAAAAAGGTCAATAAGAAGCTAGCAGGTTCTGCATTGCTTCAATACCCTGACACAGTGGAAGCGATTATTAAAGCAGTAGTTAATGCTGTTGATGTACCCGTGACACTAAAAATTCGTACCGGCTGGAACCCAGAAAATCGCAATGGGGTAGAGATTGCCCGCATTGCAGAGCAAAACGGCATACAGTCGCTTGCTGTTCACGGCAGAACACGAGCTTGTATGTATAAAGGAGAAGCTGAATACAGCACCATACGTCAAATAAAGGCGGCAATTTCAATTCCTGTTATTGCAAATGGTGATATTACTTCTCCAGAGAAAGCACAAGAGGTGCTGAATTACACCGGTGCAGATGGCGTAATGATAGGTCGCGGCGCGCAAGGTAAACCTTGGATATTTAAGCAAATCCAACATTATCTTGAAACGGGCGAGAACCTACCAGCACCGCCGCTGTCAGAGTTATATGAACTCTTGCATGAGCACGTAGCCAATGTGCAGGACTTTTATGGCGACATAGCCGGTGTGAGAATTGCCCGTAAGCACGTGGGCTGGTATCTCGCGGAGCACGATACGGATCGTCAGTTTCGTAAAACGTTTAACGCTATCGATGATGCGAATGAGCAACTCGATGCACTAAATGCATATTTTCAAGCGCTGCAGACACGAGAAACCCGACAGATTTCTCCCGCAGCATAGTGATGACTAACTTAAGAGCAACACAGTATTATGTTCGATCAAAACGTGACTTCACCTTTTACTACTACAGTAACTACGCCTTCACAAACGCAAGCTCAAAAGCCACTGCGTGACTCTGTAAAGCAAGCGGTTAATAAGTACCTTAAGCAACTGGATAACGCAAACATCGATAACCTGTACGAAATGGTACTGGCTGAAGTTGAAGCGCCGCTGCTAGAAGAAGTCATGACTTACACACGCGGCAATCAAACCCGCGCTGCCATCATGATGGGCATCAACCGTGGCACACTTCGCAAGAAGCTTAAGCAATACGGCATGAACTAAGATTCCAAGGGCTTTGCCCACCAAAGAGCACCAATCGGTGCTCTTTTTGTTTCAACACTACAACATTAGAAACTTAAAATTTATGCAAACACCAAAACCAATTAAACGTGCTCTCCTTAGTGTCTCTGATAAAACCGGTATCCTCGATTTCGCGACAGCGCTGCATAACGCTGGCGTAGAACTTCTGTCGACGGGCGGTACTGCTAAACTTCTCGCTGACGCTGGCTTACCTGTTAAAGAAGTGTCTGATCACACAGGTCACCCAGAAATTATGGCTGGCCGCGTTAAAACCCTTCACCCGAAAATTCATGGCGGTATCCTTGGTCGTCGCGGTACCGATGAAGCAGTGATGGAAGAACACAGCATTGCGCCTATCGATCTTGTGGTGGTTAACCTTTACCCGTTTGCTGCTACCGTGGCAAACGAAGACTGTACGCTAGAAGATGCGATTGAAAATATTGATATCGGTGGGCCAACGATGGTTCGCGCTGCAGCGAAAAACCATAAAGATGTCACTATTGTTGTTAATGCGGCGGACTACTCTCGCGTGCTTGCAGAGATGAACGACAACAATGGCTCGTTAACGTACAACACCCGTTTTGACCTTGCGATTAAAGCGTTTGAACATACGGCCGAATACGACGGCATGATTGCAAACTACTTTGGTGCTCGTTTAGACAGCACAGGTTGTGAAGCAGACTGTGACCACCAGCACAGTGAATTCCCACGTACCTACAACATGCAGCTTACTAAGAAGCAAGACCTTCGCTATGGAGAAAATAGCCACCAAGAAGCGGCATTCTATGTTGAAAACAATGTTCAAGAAGCGTCTGTGGCTACCGCTACTCAGCTTCAGGGTAAAGAACTGTCATTCAACAACATTGCTGACACGGATGCGGCGCTTGAGTGCGTAAAAGAATTCGAAGAGCCAGCATGTGTAATTGTTAAGCACGCTAACCCATGTGGTGTGGCCATTGGCAATGATATTTTAAGTGCCTACGACCGTGCGTTTAAAACTGACCCAACGTCAGCATTTGGCGGAATTATCGCGTTTAACCGCGAGCTTGATGCGGAAACGGCGCAAGCGATTGTTGACCGTCAATTTGTGGAAGTCATTATTGCGCCGACAGTAAGCGATGAAGCGAAAGAAGTAGTAAGTGCGAAGAAAAACGTACGTCTTCTAGCATGTGGTGACTGGGCTGGTCAGTTAACTGAAGGTTATGACTTTAAGCGCGTAAACGGCGGTTTATTAGTACAAGAGCGCGACTTCGGCATGGTTGAAATGGAAGACCTAGAAGTTGTGACTAAGCGTAAGCCAAGCGAAGATGAACTACGCGACCTTATGTTCTGCTGGAAGGTAGCAAAATACGTTAAGTCTAACGCGATTGTTTACTGCAAAGACGGTATGACGGTAGGCGTGGGCGCAGGCCAAATGAGCCGTGTTTACTCTGCAAAAATTGCGGGTATTAAAGCAGCTGATGAGAACCTTGAAGTTGCAGGCTCTGTAATGGCGTCTGATGCATTCTTTCCATTCCGCGACGGTATCGACGCTGCGGCTGAAGCAGGTATTAAAGCAGTAATTCAGCCAGGCGGCTCTATGCGCGACCAGGAAGTCATTGATGCCGCTGACGAGCACGGCATTGCCATGGTGTTCACGGGTATGCGCCACTTCCGTCACTAATAAGTATTTACGCAATACCTTTTAGTGCAGGCTTAGTGAGGGACACCAACACCTAAGTTAAACACGCAGTAAAGTGGCATTTAGTGGCTTTACTGTGTGTTTGTTATTTTTCCTTAACCCTTTTAAATACGCAGACTCGAGGTCATTTGCTTGGTTGTAGTGAAATCTCATCGAAGCGACAGAGTTGCGAATTATTCTGCTAAGGCGTAAGTGCAAATAGGGGTTAGCTGATAGGCTTGATCTGACCCGTGGTAATTTGTAGTAATAGTGTTATGTTATTCGCCTACCCTCGACAGAAAAAGGAAATAAGAATGAAAAAGTTAGCCCAATATGTGTTAGCCGCAACCCTAGGTGTAAGTGCTACTTATGCCAGCGCAGATGCGATTTCTGCTGCCGCAATGAGCGATATCCGCTCTGCTAGTGCAAAAGTACGCGATGAGTACCGTAATCCTCAGCAAACACTGCGCTTTTTTGGCCTTACCCCAGACATGACTGTGGTAGAAATCTCTCCAGGTGGTGGTTGGTACGCCGACATCCTTTATTCTGTTGTAAAAGATAACGGTAAGTATGTAGCTGCTCACTTTTACGTTGATGATGAAACCAGCGGTTACTTTAAAAAATCGGTGGAAGGCTTCAAAGAAAAAATGAAGCCGGGCATGAAGTACGAAGGTGCTGAGCTTACTGCATTCGACCCAATCAAAGCGTTAGATATTAGCGACGCAGGTAGTGCCGATATGGTGCTGACGTTTCGCAACGTACACAACTGGTATATGCGTCACGGTGACGAGGGTATCGACAATGCATTTGGCGCATTTTTCAAAGCGCTTAAGCCAGGTGGCGTACTGGGCGTAGTGGAACATGAGCTTCCTGAAAGCGCAGATGATGAAGCAATGAAGAAAAGTGGCTACATGAAGCGTTCTTACGTTGTGGCTGCCGCCGAAAAAGCAGGCTTTGTGCTTGAAGCAAGCAGCGATGTCAACGCCAACCCAATGGATACTGCCGACCACCCGAAAGGTGTGTGGACGCTACCTCCACGTTTGGCGCTAGATGATCAAGATCGCGAAAAATACATGGCGATTGGCGAGAGCAATCGCATGACGCTAAAATTCACCAAACCAAAATCATAAAATTAAACACTCAAAACGGAACAGTTAATGAACGTACTTGTAATTGGCGGCGGTGGCCGCGAACACGCGCTAGCGTTTAAAGCAGCGCAGTCTTCTGATGTTTCAACAGTATTTGTAGCACCTGGCAATGCCGGCACAGCTACAGAACCTAAGCTTGAGAACGTAGCTATCGATGTAAATGATATTGCTGGCTTGGTTTCTTTTGCTCAGGGCAACGATGTTGAGCTTACTATTGTAGGCCCAGAAGCGCCGCTAGTTGCAGGTGTTGTAGATGCGTTCACAAACGCTGGTTTAATGATTTTTGGCCCCACTCAAGCTGCCGCGCAGCTTGAGGGCTCTAAAGCTTTTACCAAAGACTTTTTGGCTCGCCACAACATTCCAACGGCCGAGTATCAAAACTTCACAGAAATTGACCCAGCTATTGCCTATGTGCGTGAGAAAGGCGCGCCGATTGTAGTAAAGGCTGACGGTCTTGCTGCGGGTAAAGGTGTTATTGTTGCGATGACCCTTGAAGAAGCGGAAGACGCTATCCGCGACATGCTGGCAGGTAACGCGTTTGGCGAAGCCGGCAGCCGCGTAGTTATTGAAGAATTCCTAGACGGTGAAGAAGCGTCGTTCATTGTCATGGTAGACGGCAAAAACGTACTACCTTTTGCCACCAGCCAAGACCACAAGCGTGCTGCTGACGGTGACAAAGGGCCGAACACAGGCGGAATGGGTGCATATTCTCCGGCTCCGGTTGTAACGCAGGACATTCACGACCGTATTATGCAAGAAGTGATTATGCCAACAGTTAACGGCATGGCTGCTGAAGGCAACGACTACGTTGGCTTTTTATATGCTGGCCTTATGATTATGGCCGATGGCACTCCAAAGGTAATCGAATACAACTGTCGCTTTGGCGATCCGGAAACTCAGCCAATCATGCTGCGCTTAAAGTCTGACTTAGTTCCACTTTGCCAAGCAGCGTGCAAAGGCGAACTTGCTGGCGAAACGATTGAGTTTGATGAGCGCGCGTCGGTAGGTGTTGTGCTTGCCGCTGGCGGCTATCCAGGCAGCTATGATAAAGGCGACGTGATTACGGGTTTCGAAGAAGCCGCTAAGTTAGACGGAAAGGTTTTCCATGCAGGCACCGCCCTTCAAGATGGCGAAGTGGTAACCGCAGGTGGCCGCGTACTTTGCGCTACAGCTTTGGGTAACAACGTTACCGAAGCGCAGCAAAAAGCCTACGAGCTACTAAAAGCCATTCAGTTTAAAGATGTGTACTACCGCACTGATATCGCGCACCGTGCGATTGCGCGTGAAGCTGAAGCCAAGTAGCCGAAAGCCTCATAGAAAGTGCTAAATGAACGCAGCGTAATGCTGCGTTCTTACATAATTACATAAAACCAGGGTGTGAGTTCTACGCCCCCCCACTTTTACTCTTACCTACTCTTACCACTTACTCACCATGCTAACGTACAGCAAAAGCAGAAATCGTAGTTTCCCAGCTACATATCACTGCTTAACCTGATACTAACGCTCAACACAAAAGAAAACTCGCGCTCAGTACATAAGCAATAAGGTATTGAATTTCACATTGAGTCTGATTTGGTACTTGCCGATAGTACTGTATACATTATAAATCTTTAATTTGCTGACCTTCTCCATATGTTGCAGCGCATACAAGAACCTGTATGGTATTAATATCAATCCGCATAGATGATTAACCACTTAGCGAGATTTAATAAGCTCAGGTAGTCTGCTTAAAAAGCGTATTATTTCATTCTAATAAAAAAGGTATCACCTGATGTCGAACACTAAACTTATTGCTGTGTTGCTTGTAGCAGTAGTGGCGAGTACCGCAGCGTGGTTCGCCTTTTTTGCCAAAGAATCTGCTCCAGACTTTACTGCTTATGCCGCAGGCCCTGACCGAAAAGCGGCATTTTTTGAGTATTTCACTCCTATTGTAGTCGAGGTGAACAAAGAGCTAGCCACCGATAGAGAGCAAATTCAAAGTTCTTGCGACGCGGATGAAGCAGACAATCTAGACCAGTTCCTGACAAAGTTTCGTGTTGACGATGCTGACCTTGAACAGGAGTCAGCCTGCGAGGTGTTGTTAAGGCGTGCCGACATTGTTCCTGCGTCGTTAGCTATTGCACAAGCAGCGAATGAAAGTGCATGGGGTACCTCTCGTTTTGCAAAATTAGGGAACAACTTTTTTGGTCAGTGGTGTTTCTCTAAGGGCTGCGGTATCGTTCCAAAATCGCGTGACACTAACAAAAATCATGAAGTTGCTGATTTCCGTTCGCCTGCCGACTCAGTAGAAAGCTACATGCTAAATTTAAACACCCACCATGCTTACAAACCATTGCGTAACATTCGCCAATCCTTACGTGAAGAAGACAAGGCTGTCACCGGGGTTGCGCTCAGCTATGGCTTAGGGAAGTATTCTGAGCGTGGCGATGAATATGGAAAAGAAATACGTGAGATGATCAGTTTTAATAAACTTGCAGTGCTGGACAAGTTAGATCTGAGTAAGCAGGAAGGCGAAGCCAATTAACTCAACCAGCTAGAGCGTGACGAGCTCTGTTGCGCATTTTTTTTATCGCCAAATGGCATGGCTTTTAGTCTAGGTGAGTGATTGCAGGTTAAAAGGAGTGGCATTTCTGCGACTCCTTCCAATTACGCGCAGCAAGTCAATCAATTAAAGTAGCGACAAATTATGGTTCACTACTTTGTCAGCTTCACCTTTCCAAACACCGACGCATCTTTATACCCCAAGTTTTTATCGCCGTTTACCGGGGTGATCTCATGAGAGCCTAAAAAGTGCTCTCTGTCGCCACCATCTGCATCGCAATAGGCAAGCATAAAGCCCAGTGTCATACCTTCTTTTAAGGTGACAGGCGAATTGTCTTTTCCGTGTTGATAGCTATCATCAAATACACGTACCGCTGCTTCCCAATGAATCTTATGCGGCGCCGATATATCTCGCTGCCATTTGTTCTCTACGTGATCGTTGTAGAGTTGTGGTACAGCCTCTCCTGCTTCATTTGGACCTATATCAACAACCTGATTATCTAACGCTAAGTGATAGGCAAACGCATTGTAGTTATTAAGGTGATCGCCACCAGAGGCATCAGCATCAATGAAAATTTCTAAACAATCATCATCCCAATAACGTTCAAGGGGATTGGCATAGGTATCTGAGAGGTGATCGTCTTGTATTTCTGCCAACAGATACAGCGCATCCTTGTTCCATCGCAGTTTATATCGACCAGAAAAATCACCGGACTCAGGAGCCGAGCCCCACATAAGCGACGTCATTTCATGCCAATCGCCCCCTTTCCATGCAGCGTCATTGGCTACACCATCTATAACAGGTGGCGTTGATGAAAAAAGTACGCTGTCAGATTTAGCTTGTGCCGTGGGCACAGACATAGCCACAAGCAGTGCCGAGGTTAGTACTGCCCCTAAATGTTTTGCACTTTTCAATTGGATACGCTCTTTGTTTGCTTATTTGTATTTTAAACTACCATGTTTTGACCCCATCCGCGCTTGAAAATAGCGCCGAACACCTCCTTCTTTTTTAGAAGCATTACCAATTTGCAACGGTAATTGGTATAAAAAGGACATTCGTTCCCTCACTACCATGGCTATGTCATTTCAAAACGCGTGCTATCACATCCTTGCGCCTGCCAGCGAGGCTCACGAGTACAAAAAGCTCAGCAAAATATTTGATGTATTTCTTATCGCGTTAATTATCGTAAATGTTGTCGCTATGATGCTGGAAACAGTGCCGGGTATCCCTGCCATTTGTCAGTACGAACTTCATATAATCGAAGTGGTTTCAGTACTGATATTTACCGTTGAGTACTTTTTTCGTTTATACGGCAGCGCATCGGCCCCAAACCGCCCTAATCACGAACGTACAACGACATGGCAAAAGCGCTGGACCTATTTGAAAAGTCCCATGGCGCTCGTCGACCTAATGGCAATTCTGCCTTTTTACTTAAGCGTTTTCGTGGCGTTCGATTTACGTATTTTGCGAATATTTCGGGTAATGCGAATTCTAAAAATTGGGCGCTATTCGCGCTCTATGCAAACTCTCGTTACCGTATTGCGCAACGAGTCTCACAGCCTTATTGCGGCGTTAAGCGTACTTTTGTTGTTCACGATTATCGCCGCCACCTGTATTTACTATATTGAACATGCTGCTCAGCCCGATGTTTTTAGCAGTATTCCCGCTTCATTGTGGTGGGCACTCGTCACGCTGACCACGGTGGGCTATGGTGACGCCGTTCCCATAACTGCACTGGGTAAAATATTTGGCGGCCTCATAACTATTATGGGGATCTGTTTTTACGCCTTACCAGCGGGTATTTTATCTTCTAGCTACACATCGCAGATGCAGCTTAAACGCGATAGGTTTAAAGACACAGTAAGAAGCGTTTTGGACGACGGAAAGTTGAGTGAGCACGATGTGCACCACCTAGAACATGTTCGCGCACTTCTTGATTTAGACGAAGAAGAGGCAAAGCTAATTGTGCGCCTATTGCAGCACCATCACAAACGGCTAGATGATTGATTACACGCAGGCTGGAGCGAAAGCAACTCCCAAGAATCGAGTGGTAAGCGCTTATACCTCCCCTTGATTCTTAGCTCACATCAGCTTATAACTAGTACCCGTCATTTCCAAAAAGAATTCCTATGTCTGTCAAACACCCTATTATTGCTATAACAGGTTCTTCTGGCGCGGGTACTACTACCACGACCAACGCTATACGCCATATTTTCAGGAACTTAAGTGTTAATGCTGCGGTTGTAGGAGGCGATAGTTTTCACCGTTTTACCCGCCCGGAAATGGAAGTGGAAATTCGCAAAGCCCAAGAGCAAGGCAGGCATATCAGCTACTTTGGCCCTAAAGCCAACGACTTTGAGCTACTGGAATCCCTGTTTAGGGAATACGGCAGCTCGGGTACAGGACAGTTTAGACAATACCTTCACACGTTCGATGAAGCCGTGCCTTTTAACCAAATGCCCGGCACCTTTACACCTTGGCAAGATTTACCCAAAAACACTGATTTGCTGTTCTATGAAGGTTTACATGGCGGTGTAAAAACGGAAGAAAATGACGTAGCAAAACATGTAGATTTACTGGTCGGCATGGTGCCGATTGTAAACTTAGAGTGGATTCAAAAAATTGTACGCGACACCACTGACCGAGGACATTCTCGTGAAGCGGTAATGAGCAGCATAGTGCGAGGACTGGACGACTATTTCCATTACATCACGCCACAATTTTCACGCACCCACGTTAACTTCCAGCGCGTACCAACCGTTGATACCTCCAACCCCTTCAGTGCACGGGAAATTCCAACCCAAGATGAAAGCTTTGTGGTTGTGCGCTTTAGACGGGAAATGAAGACTGTGGACTACCCCTACCTCCTTCAAATGATCGACGGCGCGTTTATGTCTCGCATCAACACCTTGGTTGTACCCGGCGGAAAGATGGGCTTAGCCATGGAGCTCATTTTAACTCCGCTCCTTGAAGACATCTTAAATAAAAAGCGCAGAGCTGGTCATCAGATGGATTGGTTGAGCAGCGACGAGTAAGCCCAATATACATCGCTTCTATAGGCATGTATTTAAAACAGTAAGTCGTAATGGCTCATGCCCTGCGTCAATCTAGGTTCTATTCGGAAACTTTCTTGATTTAGTTTCTTGATTTAGTTTCTCGACCTAGTTTTTGACACAGCAGGCTCCTATTATGACCACAATTAAAAGCCAACAAATTTGGGTAGACCAGCAAAACCTTGCCAACACTAACGTTGTTTCCCGCGATATAAACATCAGCGACTTACAGCAAGACGAAGTATTGCTTGAGACAGACAGCTTTGGCTTTTCTGCCAACAACATCACCTATGCTGCACTGGGTTTTAAAATGGGCTATTGGGGCTTTTTCCCTGCAAAGAGTGATAATGACGTTGATGAAGCACATGGCTTCGGTATTGTGCCCGTTTGGGGCTTTGCTACCGTTAAGGCGTCTTGTCATAGCGATATCAAAGTAGGTGAAAAGGTGTTCGGCTACCTGCCTATGGCTAGCCATTGGGTGATAAAAGCTGGAAAAGTTGCCCCTCACGGCTTTTCAGACATCCACGAAAAACGGAAAAGCATTAGCCCTGTTTACGATCAATATCTTCGCTGTGCCGCCGACCCCGGCTACGACAAAAACCGCGAAGCATGGCAGCTTAATTTTAGACCCCTTTATATGACTTCGTTTGTTCTCGATGACTATGTGGCAGAGAAAGCAAACAATGAAACCTTACTGTTGTCGAGCGCTTCGAGTAAAACCGCATTGGGTACAGCGCAACTACTTAAAGACCAGAAGGCCTCTCGAAACGCAAGCTATAAGGTGGTTGGGCTAACCTCGAAACAAAACGTGGATATGGTAAAAGCGTCCGGTTGCTACGATGAAGTGTATAGCTATGACGAACTCTCAGCCCTAAGTAGCGAAGGCAATAGCAGTAAAAGCAGCGATGCGCGCTACTGGCTGCTTGATTTCGCTGCCAACGGTACGTTGATTAATGACCTTACCAAGCAGCTTGGCGACAGCCTGAGCGACGTTACACTCATTGGTGCGACAGATTGGAAAGCCCAAGAGAAGCCCAACCCCAAATTGCTCAATGCAGAGATATTTTTCGCGCCAGCTCGCGTGAAACTGCGCCAACATGAATGGGGGCACGAGGCCTTTTTGGCAAAATACGCCAGTGCATGGAAACGCTTCGAAGAGAAAGTGAGCGATCAGTTTTATGAGCAATCGCACCGCGGAGCTGATGCTATAACGCAGTTATATTTAGAAACGCTTAATGGAACAGCGCAAACAAAAGCCCTTAACGTCGTCACTTTTGATTAGCGCCTCTTAAGGATTACAACTTGAACTGCTGATGTGTTGTTGCAGTGCCTACGTTTTTTACAGCTTGTAATCAACGGCAGTTCTCAATAAGTTTAGGGAGGAGAAATGCTTAACTGCCTCCTTTTCTCTAAAGCTTGCTGGGCCTTTGCTGGGTCTTTACTGGGTCATTGCTGGATTTTGCTGTACATAAAAGAGCAACAGGCCCTAGACACTATTTGTAACAAACATCCCCTGCCTTTTACGCTTTTCTCGCTTTTGTATTTCACATCTTGTGGTTATAGTGAAACAAAAGTAAAACGAAAGGTATGAGTATGGGTCAGGAAACCTCTAAAATTCTCGTTGTTGATGATGACATGCGTCTGCGCAGCCTATTAGAGCGCTATTTGCTTGAGCAGGGCTATCAAGTTCGCAGTGCGGCTAACGCAGAACAAATGGACAGACTGCTTGAGCGCGAGAATTTTCATTTAATGGTTTTGGACCTTATGCTACCTGGCGAAGACGGCTTGTCTATTTGCCGCCGATTGCGCCAGCAAGAAAACGACATGCCCATTATTATGCTTACTGCAAAAGGCGATGAAGTTGACCGCATTATCGGCCTTGAAATGGGTGCAGACGATTATTTGCCTAAGCCATTTAACCCCCGCGAGCTACTAGCGCGTGCTAAAGCGGTATTGCGCAGACGCAGCAGCGAAGCGCCGGGCGCGCCGTCTAAAGATGTGCAAATTGTGGAATTTGGCAATTACAAGCTGAACCTCGCCACCCGTGAGATGACAGCTGGCGATACGCCTTTAACACTGACAAGCGGCGAGTTTGCGGTATTAAAATCTTTGGTTACTCACCCCCGCGAGCCATTGTCGCGAGACAAACTGATGAACCTAGCGCGTGGTCGCGACTACAGCGCATTAGAGCGCAGTATTGACGTTCAGGTTTCACGCTTACGAAGAATGCTTGAAGAAGACCCTGCCAACCCTCGTTATATACAAACTGTATGGGGATTGGGCTACGTATTCGTGCCTGATGGCGAACAAGTTTAGCACCTATGACTGATACGGCGGGCTCTACCGTCTTGGCCTGTGCGCAAGTGAAGTATGTTTACTCATGACCCCTAATTATGCGTTTACCTACTGCCATTCCAAACTCTGGCTTATGATTCAAAGCGACGGCATGTTATGCGTTTAATTCCCAAAAGTGCATTTGGCCAAACCGTCATGCTTATTGGCGTGCTGTTGCTTATTAATCAGATTGTGTCCTACATCTCTGTTACCTATTACTTTATTCAGCCCAGCTACCAACAAATTAACAGCTTATTGGCCACCCAAGTAAAATCTGTGCTCGCCAACGACTTGTTGGTGACTAACCAAGAAACCCGCGACCGCTATTTTCAAAAAACCCAGGTACAGGTCTTTGACGAAAGCGTTGCCAAACAGAATGGATTAGAGAGCGCCGTATACTATAGCTATATTTCTTCTCAGGTTAGCGAGCAGCTCCGGCAGCTTGCAGATGTGCGCATTAGCACCACCACGCAGGCCAGTGACGAAAATGCGCCATACATTGTTTGGATATCCCTGAACCGCTACCCAGATACGTGGATCTCTATTCCTATTTCAGGACTTAACGAAGCGAATATATCCCCTCTGACTATGTATTTAATGGTAATTGGCATATTGAGTGTGGCCGGGGGCTGGTTGTTTGTAAGACGCATGACGCGTCCATTGTCAGCCCTGCAAAAAGCAGCAATAGCGGTGGGTAAAGGCGAGCACCCGGCGCCGCTTCGCGAACAAGGCAGCACCGAAATGATTCAGGTTACTCGGGCGTTTAACCGCATGAATCAGGGTATTAAGCAGCTTGAGAATGACCGAAATATTATGACAGCGGGCATTTCTCACGACTTGCGCACGCCGCTTACCCGTATTCGCCTAGCCTCAGAAATGCTGCCGGAAGACCAAGATTGGATAAAAGACGGCATTGTAAATGACATAGAAGACATGAACGCCATCATCGATCAGTTCATTGACTATGCACGCTACGACACCGAAGAAGTCACTCAAGAAACTGATTTAAACGCGATTATTGCAGAGCTGGTACAAGCCAGACATTTAGACGACAAGCACCACATCGAACTCAAACTCAACGCCATTCCTCCGCTGTCACTTCGGCGAATTGCAATGAAACGCGTGATCGACAACCTCATCGAAAATGCTTTCAAGTACGGCTCGGACGATATTGCAATTAGCAGCTTTTACAATCGCCACGAAAAGCGCGTGTATTGCAAAGTACGCGACTTTGGCCCGGGAATACCGGAAGCGGAGCTTGACGGTGTATTCATGCCGTTTGCACAAGGCGACAAAGCCCGCAATTCGTCAGGTTCAGGCCTTGGCCTTGCCATAATAAGGCGAATTGTAGAAGCTCACGATGGTGAGGTGACGTTGCGAAATCATCCTCAGCAGGGCTTGGTCGCAGAGTTTTATTTACCCTATCAAACCCATTAAGCCCAAAAACACTACACGGATTGGTATTAGCTTCTGTGGTACTTAATTTTTCGGCTGTATCCATAAGATGCCAACCACAGCACGCAGCCGCCAAGTGGGATCACCCAAAACGCTGTAGTAAGTGGAGCAAAGTTCGCCCATAGTCCAGTAGAAAACGATGCCACTTGAACGCCTGTAGAGTTACCGATAATTGAAATACCAGAAAGTACGGGGCCGTTGTCACTGTCGATATTCATTGCAGCAGAAAGTGCTAGTGGGAAGAGCCCACCTAGCCCTAAGCCGAGCAGTAAATTACCTGCGCCAATCCCGTAAAATGAAGGCATTAACTTCAGTGCGAATACACCCGCTAGCGATGCTGTTGCCATGAGCACAATCATTCGGTGTACCGATACAAATCGCAGTAAAAACGGGAAGGTAAGACGACTGATCACCATGCCAGCGGTAAAAAATGCCAGTAAGTTTCTCGACTGTTCGCCGGTAAAGCCTAAGCCGTTTTGCGCATAGCTCACAAACCAGTTCGCGTTACCAAATTCTACAGCACCATAGCCAAAGGTAAGCAAAGTTAGAAATATGAAAACAGGCTGCTTAATAATGACCCCAAATGCCAAGGTCTTTTTAGCCGCTTTAGGCTGACCTTTAAGCACTTTTGCCTGAGAACGCGCCGCAATAAATGCGTAGCACGAAAGCACAATCATAACGCCTGCCAACACCTGAATAGGTAAACGCCAGTTGTGCTCAACAAGGTATAACAGCGTTACAAAGAACGACGCCGCAAAAGTTCCTAAACTGAACATAAAATCCATTAAGCCCATCATAGTAAAGCGCTTTTCTGCGTACATTCGTGCAATAAGCGTGTGGCCAATAGTAAATATTGTTGAGCTCACCACACCGATTAATACCGCTAACACCAAAAACCACTGCCAAGCGGTAAGTACTGACACAAGCAGCAACAGCGCCGTATTCATACTGAATAACGTGGCTAATAGCGGCATATACTCAAAGCGACTGGCATACTTGCCACCAATCACAGCGCCTAACATCATGCCTACAGAGAAGAGCGAAAAAAGTGCGCCACTGACTACTTCAGACATTTGCAAATCGGCTGCAATATCTGGCAGTAATATTCCCCACAAGAGAAACAATTTACCAATTAGAAAAAAACCAGCGAAAATAACGATGGTGGCAGGAAGTCGGCTCATTTAGGCTCCATGGCTGATATCAGTAGAAAGACATCCGATTTAGGCGTGAGGGCACAGCGTAGTTATGCCCTTGACCACAAAGTGAACCTTTTGAGGGCGCTGACCTTTACTGTGCAAGAAAGAACAGCAGCCCTTAATTATCACATAATCACTACCTTTACAGATTGCTGATAATCGCAAGAAATTGCAAGTGAAAGCGTTTTCCCTTTTTCATCCCACATTACAGGCACGCTCCTGCCATCAAGTGAAACACTCTGTGGTTTTTCGCTTAAACCGTGCACGACGTAAGTGATGTCTCGCTGCTTAGGCATACCTATATAGCTGCCTTCGCTATCAAGCGTCAGGGTTAATGCGGCCTTTTCGTCTAATGACGCACTGAGCAGTAGTTTGGTGTACAAGCCTTTTTTGACAGACGCTGGATTTTTGCCGTCATCCTCGTAATAAGTATATGAAGATGAATTCACTGAATTGTCATGCCAGTAATGCATTTCTATTTTACGGGCATCAAACTGCTCTGTGCGGCTAAGCCCTTTAGTCATTGGCATAAAGCTTCCCGCTTTTACCCACACTGGGTAATTATCTTGGCTTAGCGGGTAGTTAACGGTTTGACCACCTTGGTATTTCGTATCAGAGAAAAAATCAAACCATACGCCTTCGGGTAACTTGGTCGGCCACACCGTTTGGTTAGCGCTCGTCACAGGCGAAACTAACAGACCATCGCCCCACAGATAACTGTCTGCATTTTCAAACCAATCGCTTTCACCGTACGCCATAGCTAACGGACGCATTAATGGCGTACCGTAAAGCGCATTTTCAAAGGCCAATGAATAGTTATAAGGCAGCATGTCATAGCGAAGTTGGATAAACTTGCGCGCAATAGACTTTACGGGGTCGGCGTGGAAAATTGGCTCCGGCGCAATATTGTCTTGAGCATGAGGCCTAAATACCGGTGAAAAGGTACCGAACTGAAGCCATCTTGTATAAAGCTCGGGATCAAAGGTTTCGCCTCCAGCAAACCCACCTAAGTCGGAATGGGTATACGCCATTCCAAAAACACTCATTTGAAGTGCCAACTCTACCTGAGGTTTAAGTCCGCCCCAGCTTCGACTCACATCGCCTGTCCACGGCACCATGCCGTACCGTTGACTGCCCAAAAAGCCTGATCGCATCAGCACAAAGGGGCGCGTGTCGGGTTGTAGCGCAGTTAAATTGTTATACACGGTTTTCGCCCACTGATGACCGTAGGCATTGTGCACTTCTGCGCCGCTTACTTTTGTAGACTGCCACATGTGCTGAATATCGTCAGGGTGCACTTCTGGCTCACCCAGGTCGCCCCACCAGCCGGCAACACCCTGTGCAGCAAGCTTTTCATAATATTGCCAAAACCAATCTTGACCCGCTTCACTGAACACATCGACAAGGCCGGTATTGCCAAAATAAAAATCGAAGGTATACGGCGCACCGTTATCGTTTTGAGCAAGGGCATTATTGGCAACGGCGCTTTCCCATTGTTTTGATGTCGTAAGAATAAAAGGCTCTGTTATCAGCACGGTTTTCACGTCTTGAGCGCGTAGCTCACTAATCATTTTCTCGGGCTCAGGGAAAGTGGCGGCGTCCCAACTTAAGTTCCCCATGTGCCCCTTAATGTCTTTGCCAAACCAATATAAATCGAGCACTACGGCATCAACGGGAATATCTTGCGTATTAAAGGCATCGACAACATCCATCACCTCATTTTGAGATTTATAGCCAAATCGAGATGCAAAGTTACCCAGCAGCCAACGCGGTGGAAGCGGCTGTTTTCCCGTGACTGCAACGGTAGACCTTACTGTATCTTCTAAATTTTCACCCAACACCATGATGTAGCTAGCACGGCCGCCTTGTGCCTTAAATAACAACTCGTCGCTGTTCGTTTTGCCAATATCTAGCTCGCCAGAAGCGGTGTTATCGAACAATACGCTGTAGTTTTTTGACGACATCACAGCCGACAAACCAAAGTACATCTGATTTGAAGACGTGGTGTACCCATAATGTGCTTTGTTATATAGCGGCATGCTATGACCACGACGATCCATACCTAAAACGCGCTGGCCGCCACCATAGAGTTTTTCGTTTTTATCTAACGCAAACGACAGGCTGACGCCTTTACTGGAAATACTTAGTCCGCCTTGCTCTTTCGCGACAATTTTGCCGTTAACAGAATAACTGATAGCGTGCGTCGCCTTATCAACATGCGCTGCAATATTATTGAGTTTTAAGATTAGGGTTGTCGCAGTTTCAACTAGCTCTACATCATTAGCTTTTTTGTCTGTAACATCAGTCAACGCGGGCTCGGGAAGCGCCATAGACGGTAGATTTGCGTAAGGCGTGCCATTATCATCAGTAAGATACGTTACTTGAAAGCCACTATCGTGCAACGCGCTTATCGTGAAGTCATTGGTATCCGTATCAATATTTAGCGTTGCTTTTTCGAGTGTCGCTGTTTGAACTTCGGCTACCGTATTTACCGAGAAAAATGCCAAACCAGCACATGCAAGTGCTATACGCTGTTTCCTGTCTATCATGCTCAAAACCTTCTTTATGCTTCAAAGCGAAGCGCACCTAATTAGCGAACCGCACTTAATTAACGAAGCGCGCTTAATTAAAGCCTTCTTGTGTACGGTGAATGATAGCTAGTGCCTTGCTCAACTTAAATAAACATACGTATTCATAATGTTAAATTTGTTAACAACAACACAAAAAAAGCCCGCAACACGGTGCGGGCAAAACATCAATCACGTTGAGTGTGATGAACGTTGGGAAGGGGCGAACCGAGTGTTAGTTACCCGGCCCGGCTTTAACGATAGCGTCGCTAACGTCGTATTTTTCGAAGTTCTGTTTAAAGTCGTTAACTAAGTTAGCGGCGTATTCGTTGTACTTCTCTTTGTCTGCCCACGTGTTTTGTGGCACAAGCAAATTGCTGTCTACACCGTCTATTGCCACTGGCACATCTAGGTTTAATGCGTCAATGTGCTGGGTTTCAACATCAGCTAAGTTACCCGATACAATCGCATCGATGATGGCGCGCGTGGTAGGGATATCAAAACGGCTACCTGTGCCGTAAGGGCCGCCTGTCCAACCGGTATTAACCAAGTAAACCTTAGCGCCAAACGCTTTAACACGCTTAATCAGAAGCTCTGCATATACGCCTGCTGGACGTGGGAAGAAAGGCGCACCAAAACAAGTTGAGAAGGTTGATTCAATATCGCTTGTAGAGCCAATTTCAGTAGAGCCTACTTTCGCTGTGTAACCGCTTAGGAAGTGATACGCCGCAGCTTCTTCACTTAACACTGAAACAGGAGGCAATACGCCACTTACGTCACAGGTCAAAAATACAACCGAGCGAGGTTCGCCGCCTCGGTTTTCAGCAACGCGCTTTTCAATGTGTGAAAGCGGATAGGCCGCACGTGAGTTTTGGGTTAACGACGTGTCGGTATAGTCTGGCGTGCGTGTTTCATCAAGCACTACGTTTTCTAGGATGGTACCAAACTTGATAGCATTCCAAATTACTGGCTCGTTCTTTTGAGATAGGTCGATACATTTAGCGTAGCAACCGCCTTCAATATTAAATACGCTACCTGGTGCCCAGCCGTGCTCGTCGTCACCAATCAAGAAGCGCTTAGGATCGGCTGAAAGCGTAGTTTTACCTGTGCCTGATAGACCGAAAAACAGAGTCACATCGCCTTCTTCACCCACGTTGGCAGAACAGTGCATAGGTAGCACGTCTTTTGCCGGAAGCAGGAAGTTTTGCACGGAGAACATGGCTTTTTTCATTTCACCTGCGTAACGCATGCCTGCAATCAACACACGCTTTTTAGCGAAGTTGATGATAACTGTGCCGTCGCTGTTAGTGCCGTCACGCTCTGGCTCACAAGTGAAACCAGGTACGTTTAAGATTTGCCAGGGCTGATCGCCTTTAACATTCCATTGTTCAGGAATAATAAACAGGTTACGGGCAAAAACGTGCTGCCACGCGGTTTGCGTTCTTACTTCAAGCGACAAAGCATGTTCAGGATCTGAGCCCACTTGAAGATGTGAAAGAAAGTGTTCTTGGGTAGACAGGTAGGCTTCAACGCGGTCCCACAGCGCATCAAATTTGTCAGCGTCAAAAGGCTTATTCACCTTGCCCCAATCGATGTCATTTTCGGTTGTTGACTCTTTAACGATAAATCTATCATTTGGAGAGCGACCGGTTCGTTTTCCGGTCTCAACGACAAGCGCCCCGTTTTTGTCAAGGACACCTTCGCCGCGCTTTACGGCGCGCTCGATAAGTTCTGCATTTGGCAGATCGGTGAGTGGCGTTACTTTCAGTTCCGTTTGAATTGAGGCTGCTGCGGTCATGGCTGTTACCCTATATGTAATTTTTCAAAAGCACTTTCAAAAAAGTATCACCTCTTCGAGTGTAATGTAAACAAGGCCTAGCGCGCATTTATAAAACACATACTCACTATTTCTCATATGTTAATTTCATAAATATTGTAAATTAATTACAAGGAAAGCCTTTTCCTTGGATATAAATGCAAAAATAAGGCGTAGAAAACCTATATTGATCGATGAATTTCAAAATAAAAAATGACAATTTTTTTTAGAAAGTGAAGGTGAAAATTTTCACCACGACAGGAAGAAAAGGAAAATAGGATGATGTAGGAAAGTTAAACACTTACTACTGGGCATTTTTTAACCACAAGTGAAGTGTTGGGAAAATGAACCTATCTAGACGGTGAGAGATTCAGAAACAAAAAAGCACCTTCGAAAGAAGGTGCTTTAACACAGCAGTAAACAAGTAGTTACTGATTTGAAGACGGTGCGTCGAAGTTGCCGCTGTGAATAGCCTCTACGTCGATACTATCGAAGCGATATTCGGTATGACAGTACTGGCAGTTCATTTTGATTGCACCTTCTTCAGCAATAATTGCGTGAAGCTCAGACTTCTCAACGTGACGAAGTGCTTCAGCGCTGCGCTCCTTTGAACATGAGCAGGCAAAGGTTACGTCCTTCGCTGGATACACTTCCACGTCTTCTTGGTGGTAAAGACGATATAAAATGTCTTCAACCGACAACGTAAACATCTCTTCTTTGGTCAACGTTTGAGTAAGTTTAGAGATATGAGCAAACTCATTGGCTTGCGACACATCAGTAGCGCTAGCATCAGTCGGTAAGACCTGAAGTAACACTCCCGACGCTTTCGCGTTTTTAGGGTCGCTCATGTCAGTCATTAGGTGCACGCTGGTCGCTAGCTGCTCTGACTGAGCAAAGTAGCCTTCAATACATTCAGCTAGAGAAGGCTTATCTAATGCAACAACGCCTTGATAACGCTCGCCTTCATCAGGTGTGATAGTAATGACCAATACCGCTTGAGACAATAACTCTGAAAACGTTTCTGGCAATGTTTCTAATGTCTCATCCCAGCGCGCCACACCGCGAAGCGTTTGTTCGTGAGTGGCGTTTAACACCGCGTAACTTACTGGGCCTTTGCTTTGAATTTGAAGAGAAATTTCACCTTTAAACTTAAGCGTTGCCGTTAACAATGACGTCGCTGCCGCCATTTCACTTAGCAATGTTTGAATTTGCACAGGGTATTCATAGCTGTGCACAATTTGATTTAAGCTCTCATCAAGGCGAACCAATTCGCCACGAACGTTAGCTTGGGTAAATAAGAAGCGGTGTAATTTATCGAAATCGCTCATAACTAATCCTGTTGAGCAGCTCATTATTGCTGCTTAAATTTAATAATCTGTCGTCGCTGCTTTTTGTCAGGTCTATGATCTGGTTTAGGGCTGTGAAAGGCGTTCATTTTGCGCGCCGTTTGGTTTTCTTCACGTTTTGTTACACTTTCAATCGTCTCTTCAAAAAGCGCCTGCGCCAAAGGCGCGCTCAAACGCTTGTCACTTAAGCCTAGCACCTTAATTTCACGATTATCCCATCCTGAGGGAACTTTAATCATGGCGCCAAGCTCTACATGCTTACCAGGTTTGGCTCTTTGCCCGTTGTACTGGACTTTTCCCGACTGCACCATGTCTCTTGCTATTGCGCGGGTCTTAAAGAACCTTGCAGCCCATAGCCACTTGTCCAGCCTGACATTTTGTGTTGTATTGTTGCTATCCGATTGGCTCATGTAATATTTTCGTAATGGTGTGGCTTTAGTGTTGTGACCCTCACCTTTACTAGGCTATTATGGGTTTGCTAAAGCGCGGTTAACCAAAAATTCACTATATTATAATAAAGCAGTACCATCAGTGGCAGCATGACATTCAATAAACCCAACCCACAATCTCTGGTTGTTTATCTGAACCAGCATCAAAAACAGCTACATACCATCGTAGTGGTTCTGCTCAGCCTGTATTTAATTGCATTTGCTGCCAAACTCGTGTGGCGAATTATACCCGAACCTCAACTATCTGCGACACCCACAGTAAGCCGTGCTCCGGTTATTTCTTCGTCGTCAGGCCAAAATGGGGTCAACATCGCCAAAATACAACAGCTGAATTTATTTGGTAATGCTGCGGCAAAACCTGCTGAACCGGTCGCCGAGGTTACCGACGCACCAGAAACGCGCTTAAACCTAACCCTGACGGGCGTTGTGGCCAGTTCAGAGCAGGAGGCGGGTACCGCTATTATTGAAAATCGCGGCAGCCAAGCGGTTTATGGCCTAGGTGAGAAGATTGAAGGCACCAATGCCACGTTGCAAAAAGTGTACAACGATCGCGTTATTATTAAGAACGGGGTGAGAAACGAAACCCTGATGCTTGACGGAATTGACTACGACGAAGCTAATCGTCGCCGTGAAATGCAGGCAAGAAACCGACCTGAGCCAGAAGAATTAGAAGAAGACACCGTTGAGCTTAGCGACGAAGCATTAGAGGCAACTGCAGCTCTGCGAGAGCGTCCAGCCAACTTCACAGACTTTATTTCAATATCGCCAAAAACTGAAGAAGGCCAGCTTATCGGCTACCAAGTGAGCCCAGGCAAAGAGCCTGAATTATTTAAATCGGCAGGGCTTCAGGCTGGTGATGTCATTACACAGATTAACGGGCTAGACCTTACCGACTTGCAGCAATCGCAAGAGGCGCTGTCTGAGCTACGCAATGCACAAACTATAGAATTAACGATTATTCGAGATGGCAGTTTAACTACGCTATACCTAGATTTACCCGAGTCTTAATACCACTGACGGTAGCAGCGCTATATTGTCGCTAGGTAAGCAAAATAACAAATAAAGCAATTCGGTCATCGACAAGTTAGGAAATGAAGGAAGTTAGAATGAAAAGGCGCACTAGCCAAAAACTATTATCTCGCTTGAGCACAGCCATGTGTACAGCGCTTCTGTGTTTCTCGGTGACGGCCGCTGAGTACATGCCTAATTTCAAAGATACTGACATCAACGAGTTTATTAATATTGTTGGTAAAAATCTTGAGCGCACCATTATTGTCGACCCTAACGTACGTGGAAAAATAAGCGTACGCAGCTATGACATGCTCGATGAAGATCAGTACTACCAGTTTTTCCTAAACGTACTTCAAGTGTATGACTTTGCCGTTGTAGAAATGCCTAGCGGTATTTTAAAAGTGGTTCGCTCGAAAGACGCTAAAACATCCAATATTCCTGTTGTTGAAGGCGCTAATCGCGACGGCGATGAAATGATCACTCGCGTTGTGCCTGTTTATAACGTACCGGTGCGCGAACTTGCACCTATTTTACGTCAGCTAAATGACCAGGCGGGCGGCGGTAACGTAGTTAGCCACGACCCATCGAACGTAATGATGCTAACCGGCCGTGCTGCGGTAGTTAACCGACTAGTAGAAATTATCGAGCGCGTGGACCGTGCCGGTGACGAAGAAGTAGAAATCGTTAAACTTCGCTATGCGTCAGCATCAGAAATGGTGCGCATTATTGACAGCATTAATAAGTCGCAAGGAAAAGCTAATACAGGAACTAAGTCTGAGCCTCGCGTTGTGGCAGACGACAGAACTAACTCGGTTATTGTGAGCGGCGATATTAAAGCACGCCAGCGTCTTATCAACCTTATTCAGCGCATGGATCAAGAGCTTGAATCAAACGGCAACACCCGCGTGCTGTTTCTTAACTACGCTAAAGCGGAAGATTTAGTAAAAGTATTGCAGGGCGTATCTGCTAGCATTCAAGCAGAAGAACAAGGCGGTGGCACTACATCGCGCCGAGCGGGTTCAAACCGTGAAATCAGCATTGATGCACATGAAGATTCTAACGCCATTGTTATTACCGCAGAGCCGGACATGATGCGCTCATTAGAAGAGGTTGTACGCCAACTTGATATTCGCCGCGCGCAGGTACAAGTTGAAGCCATTATCGTTGAAGTCTTTGAAGGCGACGGCACTACATTGGGTGTGCAGTGGGCTTCTGAAGCCGGCGGCGGTACACAGTTCAGCAACGGTGTTGTACCGGTTGGATCATTGGCGGTAGCCCTTAAGCAAGCAGAAGACGATACCGATACCGAAGCCTATGTAACAGATGATGGCGAAGTGGTCACAGTTAACACCACCGATGAAGGCGATTACACCGCACTAGCGAGCCTTTTAGGCGGCGCTAACGGCCTTATTGCCGGCGTTATCGAAAATGGCTGGGGCGCGGTAGTACAAGCAGTAAGTACCGACACCAATTCAAATATTCTTGCCACACCTCACCTAACTACTATGGATAACGAAGAAGCGTTTTTCATTGTAGGTCAGGAAGTGCCTATTATCACAGGCACAACTACAGGGGCGAACAACTCTAACCCTTTCCAAACCGTTGACCGCCAAGAAGTGGGTATCAAACTTAAAGTTACACCACAAATCAACGAAGGCGACGCGGTACAGCTGCTTATCGAACAAGAAGTGTCTAGCGTAAGTGGCGCTACATCGGTAGATATTTCAATTAACAAGCGTGAAATTAAAACCACGGTGATTGTAGATGATGGCGGCACTATTGTTCTTGGCGGTTTGATTGACGAAGACGTGCAAGAAAGTGAATCAAAAGTACCCTTGTTGGGTGACATTCCAATACTCGGTCACTTATTCAAATCGACATCAACCAGCAAGCGTAAGCGCAACTTGATGGTATTCTTAAAGCCGACTATCGTCCGCGACGGCGCAACAATGAACGCAATCAGCCATCGCAAATACAACTACATTCGCGCACTTCAGCTTAAACGCCAGCAAGAAGGTGTTTCGCTAATGCCTTATGAAGAGACGCCAAGCATTCCTCAATGGGATGATGCACTCGCTTTACCTCCTTCATTTGAAGAATACCTCTCGGAGAAAGAGAAGCAGAAACAAGAAGAAGGTAACGACTAACATGGCAGGGCAGGACGAACAGATTACTCAGGCATTAGAGGCACAAGAAGAAGCCTTAGAAGCCATGAGTGAAGACGCCGGTTTGCCTGAAGAAGAGGCCGGTCCAAGACAGCTTTCTTTTAGCTTTGCAAAGCGTAATCAGGTGTTGCTGGAAACTAATGAAACACCTGCGGTTTTGTATTTCACAGAGAATACGCCGTTTGATGTATTTGCCGAAGTGCGACGCTTCTACGGCGAACCTTTCGTTCCTAAAACTATTCCTGCCAATGAGTTTGAAAGCCTGCTTACCAGCGCCTTTCAGCGCGATAGTTCTGCGGCTAAACAACTTATGGAAGACCTCGGTAACGAAAGTGATTTGTTCGCTCTTGCTGAAGACTTGCCTGACACTGAAGACCTGTTAGACAGTGAAGACGATGCGCCTATCATCAAGCTTATCAACGCCATGTTGGGCGAGGCGATCAAAGAAGGTGCATCAGATATTCACATTGAAACCTTTGAAAACCAGCTTGTGGTTCGTTTCAGGGTAGACGGCGTATTACGCGAAATTTTGCGCCCGAATCGCAAGCTGTCTTCCATGTTGGTGTCACGTATAAAAGTTATGGCGAAGTTAGACATTGCCGAAAAACGTGTGCCTCAGGACGGTCGTATAACGTTGCGTATTGCAGGGCGAGCGGTGGATGTGCGTGTTTCTACTATGCCTTCAAGTCACGGCGAGCGCGTGGTACTGCGTCTATTGGATAAGAACAATGCGCGCTTAAATCTAGAAGATTTAGGCATGACGCTGCAAAACCGTAACCACTTTTCATCTCTTATTCGCAAGCCTCACGGCATTATTTTGGTTACCGGTCCAACGGGCTCGGGTAAAAGTACTACCTTGTACGCAGGGTTAACCGAAATAAACTCGCGAGACAGAAACATTTTAACCGTTGAAGATCCTATTGAGTTCGATCTTCCGGGCATCGGACAAACACAGGTTAATCCCCGTGTAGATATGACTTTTGCCAGAGGCCTTCGCGCTATTTTGCGTCAAGACCCCGATGTAGTGATGGTGGGTGAGATTCGTGATATCGAAACGGCGCAAATTGCTGTTCAAGCCAGTTTAACCGGTCACTTAGTACTCTCTACTCTGCATACCAATACGGCAGCAGGCGCGATCACCCGTTTAGAAGACATGGGTATTGAGCCATTTCTGTTGTCTTCGAGCTTATTGGCCGTCTTGTCACAGCGACTCGTTCGTACCCTGTGCCCAGATTGCAAAAAGCCACATTCACCTGACGCCTCTGAGCTGGAAATACTAGGGCAGAATGCCACAAGCGAGACCACCATCTACAAGCCCCATGGCTGTGCCGCGTGTAACCAAACCGGGTATCGCGGTCGTACCGGTATTCACGAGCTATTGTTGGTAGATGAAAAAGTGCGCGAGATGATGCACGAAGGTGTAGGTGAGCAAGCCATTGAACGCTACATCAGAAAGACGACACCAAGCATTCGTGAAGACGGCTGTAGTAAAGTGCTGGCGGGCGCTACCTCACTTGAAGAAGTGCTTCGAGTTACGAGGGAAGACTAAATGGCGGCATTCGCTTTTAAGGCGGTTAATGCCCGCGGTAAAAATACAAATGGCGTACTTGAAGGTGATAATGCACGCCAGGTTCGCCAACAGCTGCGCGAAAAAGGTTTAATTCCCTTAGAAGTAGAGCAGGTCGCAGAGCGCGCACAAAGCGAAGGCAAAGGCCTGTCGTTTTCTTTATTTAAACCCCGTATTTCAGCATCAGACTTAGCGCTACTCACGCGTCAGCTCGCCACCCTTGTAGAATCGGCCCTTCCCGTTGAAGAAGCACTGCTTGCCGTCGCTGAACAGTGTGAAAAGCCTCGTCAGAAAAACATGATGATGGCAGTACGCAGTAAAGTCGTAGAAGGTCACGGACTTGCTGATGCATTGGGCCAATTTCCTAGTGTGTTTGACGAGCTATACCGCGCGATGGTTGCAGCTGGTGAAAAATCAGGTCACCTTGATACCGTGCTTAACCGCCTAGCCGACTACACAGAGCGCAGACAACAAACCCGCAGCCAAATTACACAAGCGATGATTTACCCATCGCTAATGCTGTTCTTTGCAATGGGTATCGTGTTGCTATTGTTAACAGTGGTTGTACCTAAAATTGTTGGGCAGTTCGACCACATGGGTCAAGACCTGCCGGGAATAACACAGTTTCTTATTTCTATAAGTACCTGGCTGCAAAATTACGGCTTATTTATGCTTATTGGTATTGCCGTGCTTGTTGTCATTATTCAGCGCGTGCTGCAGCAAAAGCACATGAAGCTACGCTACCACAGAGCGCTGTTAACCTTGCCGTTAATTGGCCGGGTGTCTCGCGGGCTCAATACCGCGCGTTTTGCACGTACCTTAAGTATTTTAAGTGCCAGTGCGGTTCCACTACTAGAAGCTATGCGTATTTCAGGTGATGTGCTAGAAAATCAGCATATTAAAAACCAAGTGGCAGATGCAGCCATTAACGTTAAAGAAGGCAGCAGCCTGCGGGCAGCACTAGATAACACAAAAATGTTTCCACCAATGATGATGCATATGATTGCGTCTGGTGAAAAATCGGGTGAGCTACAGCAAATGCTAGCTCGCGCCGCAGATAATCAAGATAGGGAATTTGAAGCGCTTATTGGTGTCTCACTTAAGGTATTTGAACCCTTACTTATTGTATCGATGGCAGGCATTGTTCTGTTTATCGTTATGGCAATATTGCAACCAATTTTAGCATTGAACAACATGGTGAATATTTAATGAAAACACTTAATCGCAGTTCTGGTTTCAGTTTGATTGAAGTCATGGTCGTACTTCTAATCATCGGTATTATGGCGTCTATGGTGGCACCGCAAATCTTGGGTAACCAAGAAGAAGCGCAGCTTAAAAAGGCGGCGGTAGACATCCAGCAAATGGAAAGCGCGCTTGAGATGTATAAGCTGCGCAACAACCGCTTCCCGACCACAGAACAGGGACTAGAAGCGCTAGTTACCGCACCAACTATCGACCCAATTCCACGTAATTACCCTGAAGGTGGTTTCATTAAACGCCTGCCTGAAGATCCGTGGGGCAATCCATATGCACTAATTAGCCCAGGAGAACTAGGCGTAGTTGATATTTTCTCTAATGGTCCAGACGGCGAACCGGGTACTGATGATGACATTGGTAACTGGAACATTAACGAATACCTGAACTAACCTTTATGCGCAACCGCGGCAGTACATCTTTGAAAAAAGCAGGCTTTACCCTATTAGAAGTCATGCTGGTACTGCTGCTTATGGGATTGGCGGCGGGTTACGTTATGTTTAACGCATTCGGTGCGAGTAAATCTGACCTGCTAAAAACCCAAGCGCAACGCCTGCAGGTGATTGTTGATATGGCCAGCGATTTTGCGGTGTTAAATCAACAACAGCTTGGTGTGCGGTTTGAAGCCGATAAAAATGAATACTACTTTGCCTACTTAGACGACGATGATGAGTGGCAGCGTATCGAAGGCGAAAAAACCTACGAACCTTATACGTTACCTGAGCCTTTCACCTTCACTTTAAATTTAGACGACTTACCATGGGATGTTGAAGACAGGCTCTTTGACAGGGAGCTGTTCGACGAGAATTTAAGTGTTTCTGATGAAGGGGTTGAAATAGGTAACGAAGAAGAGAAAAAGCTGCCTCCGCCTCAAGTGCTTATAATGTCGAGTGGCGAAATTACGCCTTTTACCTTGTCGTTTAATTACGAAGGTGATGACGGCGACAACCCCGTCTATTACAGCCTGCAAAACCAAGATCTTCCGCCTTTAGTGCTTGAAGGGCCTCTGGAGAGACCACTATGAGTGCGTTCAACGTTGATGCATCGACAAAGAACGTTGCACCTGTCACGCCACGCCAGCAAAGTGGCTTGACGCTACTGGAGGTTATGGTCGCCTTACTTATTTTTGCGCTAACCGGTACAGCAGTACTTAAAGCTGCAGGCGAGCATTTATCAAGCGTTGGGCAAATAGAATCTGTCACCTTTGCCAACTGGGTGGCAAGCAATCGCTTAAACCAGCTTCAATTAGATACCACGTGGCCGCCCAAGAACAATTTAAAAGGCACGATGGAGATGGCCGATCGCACGTGGTACTGGCAGCAAACGGTGACAAAAACCAACGACAACGACTTGCGATCGGTAACCGTTTCGGTGGGTGAAGACGAAAGCTACGGCAGTTCAGTTACATCAGTAACCACTTTCGTTGCTAAACCGACGGCGGGAAATTAGCATGCAGCGCGGATTCACGCTTATCGAAATACTGATTGCTATGGCCATATTCACCCTAATTGGGCTTGCATCCACAGGTCTACTTACCACAGTTATCGACAGCAATGATATTTCAGAAGAGCGTTTTGCAAAACTTCAATTATTGCAGCGTGCCATGATCACGATTGAGCGAGACCTTCAGCAAGCCGTGCCTCGTGCAGCAAGGGTTAACGGCGAAAAGCAAGACGTGGTCATGTCTGGCGGTGAAACCGACGACAGTGACGATGACGGCATTGGTTTTGTACGCGGAGGGTGGCACAACCCTCAGTTAATGTTGCCACGAAGTACCCTACAGTTTGTCGCCTATAGACTTAGAGAAAACAAACTGGAGCGCCTTTACAGCAACTATGTGGATAACGTCATAGGCTACGAGCCCAAAGTCCGTGTGCTGTTAGAGGATGTAGAAAGCTTAAAAATTGAATTTCTTGCCACCGCTAACAGTAGTTCCTTAGATGAAGACGAAGACCTGTCGTGGAGCGAAAGTTATAAAGGAGCTGCACTGCCGCGCGCCGTGGCCATCGAGTTTGTCAGCAAAGACTTCGGAAAAATACGCAGAGAATTTACCTTAACTACGGGTGAATCGTCATGACAATCAAGAGTACTCAGCGCAAGTCGATTGCTCCACCCGCTAAGCAGCAAGGCGTGGCATTAATGATTGTGCTCATGATAGTAGCCTTGGTTGCGGTATTAGCCACAGAAATGGGTACACGCTTGCAGCTTCAGGTGCAGCGTACGATGAACTTAAAAGACAACAATCAAGCCTACTGGTACGCCATGGGAGCCGAGGCTTTTGCGCGTAAGTCTATCCAGTCTTTGATAGAAGAAAGCCCGAATGTGATTTCTATAGATCAGCCTTGGGCACAAGAATTCAGCTATCCTTTAGAAAACGGTGGTTTAACCGCTAACTTAGACGATTTGCAAGCGTGTTTTAATTTAAACGCGATTACGTCGGGCAGTGCAGGGGGCACTGGCAATAACAGCGGTACCGGCAGCAGTGGGGCGAGTAATACCACAGAAGCCATGGACGCTTTTCACACTATGTTGCTATCGCTTAGCGTTGACGGGTTAGACAACTACACCGCAGATACCTTACGGGACAGTCTAGCCGACTGGGTAGACGAAGATGACAGAATGCGCCCTTACGGTGCGGAAGACAGCGAATACGAGTCCAGAGAGTTTCCTTACCTTGCGGCTAATGGACCACTGGCATCAAAAAGCGAATTGCGTATTATTAACGGTGTATCACCACAGTGGCTAGACGCATTACTGCCATTAGTTTGCGTGATCCCGGATTACAATGAGTTGAAAATTAACGTCAACACTTTAGAAGAAGAAGATGCACCATTACTTGCAGGCCTAACGGGATTAGACATTCAGCAGGCCGCAAGTTTGATTAGCAGTCGCCCGCAAAACGGCTGGGACGATACCAATGCATTTTTAAGCGAGCCCTCTATTCAAGCGCTTAATTTAACAAGCACTCGACAAGATTGGTTTTCGGTTAAAACTGAATATTTTATGTTGCATACAAAAACACAATACAACAAAGCAACCTTTAAGCTTTCCACCGTGTTTCACGTTAATGCCGATACCGGCGTTAGTATTGTGAATCGCGAGTTTGGGGGAACCTATTGATGGAACAACTCTTGGTGCGTTTAGGCGCCAACCATACAGACCCAATTAGCTGGCTCGTTTATTCGCGAACCGAAGATGAAATTATTGCATCGGGCGAGCTGCCTAATGCAGAAGCCTTATCTTCGCTGACCGAACGTGCGGGACAACGAAGTGTTATTGCCTTAGCACCTAGCAGTGAAATTTTACTCAAATGGGTTGAGCTGCCGCCTAAAGCTGGCCGCAAGATCATTTCTGCCATCCCGTTTATGCTAGAAGACGAGCTTGCCACTGACATTAGCCAGCAGTTTTTTGCGATCGGCCCTAAGCGAGGCGATGAGCAGGCCGTTGCAGTAGTTAGCCATGAAAAGATGGAGCTGTGGCAGTCTTGGCTTAGCGAGGCAGGGTTATTCTGCGACACCATTATTCCTGATGTACTCGCAGTACCAGTCACCGAAAACGGTTGGTCAGTGCTTACATTAGGTGAACAGCTTCTCGTTCGACAAGACACATTCAAAGGCGTGCAGGGCGAGGCAACATGGTTACTGCCAACTCTTGTCCATTTTACAGCACAACAAGAAAGCCCGATAACCATTACCAATTATGCGGGTATCGATTTAAGCAGTTTGCCAAATATTGAAGAAGCACAGGCCCCCTTAGAGCTGCCTATGCAAGTATTGGCAAAAGAGGCGATGCAAAGCAGCTTTAACCTATGCCAAGGCGATTACAAGGTAAAGCGCAAGCGCAGCGGTGTTCTGAATCAGTGGCGTGTTGCTGCAGTATTAGCAGTGTTAGCGCTATGCACCAGCCTTATCGACAAAGGATTTTCTCTTTACCAGCTTAAAGCCCAAAATCAGGCGTTAAGCAGTGAGATTAATACCGCTGTTAAAGCGGGTTTCCCCAATATTGGTACCTATCGCAACGTGCGATTGAAGCTACAAAGCGAGCTTGCCAAGTTAGAACAAGGCGGTGGCAGTGCATCTATGCTAATAATGCTAGACCAGCTCGCTCCAGCTTTTTCAGCCACTGATGTAAAACCGCAAACACTGCGCTTCGATGCCACCCGCACTGAGATTCGCATTCAGGCGCAAGGTAAAAACTTTGAAGCGCTAGAGCAGTTTAAACGTACAGCAGAAAACGCAGGCTTTGTGGTTGAACAAGGGGCCATAAATAATCGTGACAACGGCGTTGTAGGTACAGTATCAGTAAGGAGTACCTCATGAATGCATTCTTAGAAAAGTACAAAGCGCTGACCGAGCGCGAACAAAAGTTAGTACTGGTTTCAGCTGTGCTATTAATAATTGCGCTATTTTATTTTGCGGTATGGTCGCCGCTTAATGCTGCTTTAGATAAACAGAAACAGCTTCTCGACAATCAGCAATCCTTGTTGGTTTGGGTAAAAGACAGTGCAGCAAGAGCACAGCAATTGCGCCGCAGCAGCGGGGGTAAACGAACATTCTCTGGCTCGTTACCGCAAGCGGTAAACCGCACTACTGCTCAGCACGACATTGCTATATCTCGTATGCAGCCACAAGGCGACGAGCTTCAGGTGTGGGTTGATCAGGCGCCGTTTAACAGTGTTTTAGAATGGCTCAAAGCCATGGAAAATATGGGCGTGATTATTCTTCAAGCGGATATTGCCGAGGCTGATGCGCCAGGCTATATCAAAATTCGCCGATTACAATTAGGTAAAGCATGAAGTCGAAAGTTAGTTGGATTATAGGCGGCATTATTGCCTTCTTATTGTTTGCCATTGCTTACATGCCTGCTGTTCACGTTATTGGCCGTATTGCGTTACCTAGCAATGTTGCCGTTAGTGGTGTTAGCGGCACCTTGTTTTCTGGCAAGGCGCAAACTGTAGTGGTTAATGGCCTGCCCATCAACAATGTAAAATGGGAGCTTAGTCCCTTACATATGTTGATAGGTAAAATTAAATTAGACCTTAAAGCAGGTAATATTCGCGATAAAAACGACATTGCATTTGAAGGGCCTATTACCACGGGGCTTTTCAGCCAAAACAGTGTAAATACCGAAAACTTCACGCTGTATTTACCGGTAGACCGAGTACTTGCACAAGTTCGCCTTCCGCTGCCAGTAAATGCCGGCGGGCGCTTCAAAGTGTCGCTCAGTGACTTAACGTTTGGGCCTGCGTGTCAATCGCTAAACGGCACCGGAGATTGGCTCAACGCGACAGTTGCCGGTACACAGGGTCCTATTGATTTTGGCACTTATTCCGCAAAGCTGCGTTGTGAAGGCGATGACATTGGAATACTAGTAAGCGAGCCTAACTTACTAAGCTTGTCGATGGATGCGGTTATCCCTACTACGATGAAAAATATTCGAGTAAGTGGTAAATTTAAGCCTGACGACAGCTTACCGCAAGAAGTCCATCAGGCCGCACGCTTGTTTGGTGCGCCGGATAGTAGCGGCTATATTGCGATTAAGCTGTGATGCATAGCACAACCTATGCGTAGAATTTCTAGGCCACCAACGTACTTCACGTTTGTGGCCAGAGGAACTGGGAACACTTTTTAACAAAGGATTGTAATCATGAACAAACCTCTTCTAGCTGGCGCGGGCGTAACTTTGGTTGCACTTGGCGTTGCCCCTTATTTTATTGGCACTAGCGTTCACGAAAATGTTAATGCCGCCGTAAACGAAATTAACCAACAAGCCGTTTATTCTGCCGAGGTACTTTCGTATGACAAAGGCTGGTTTTCGACAACAGCAGAAATCAAGCTTGCTGTCGATTTTCAAGCGCTAATTAATGCACAGAATGTTGACTCCACTGATATACCAATGGAAGAAAACCCTAGCATTACCGCTACGCTAGTAGCTCATCACGGACCGGTGTACTTTGGCGATGGCTTAGGATTAGGCCGCGTTCACTATACGGTCTCTATTGATGGAGATGAGTTAAGAGAATACGTTCAGTGGGATGGCCAACAGCCAATTTATCGCAACGAAGGCGTGGTTGGTTTGTTTGGTGGACTAAGCTACGCAGACGTTATTCCAGCGCTTAGCGCGACGGCCGAAGAAGAGGGGTTCACACTGCTTTTCTCTGGTTATGCGGGTGAAGCTGAGCCTGATGGTGACCAAACTTTGTATACGTCGTCGGGTGAATCGCTAAGCATAAGTGCAGATGAATTTTCCTTAGAGATGAAAAATCTGTCTATGGATATGAGCTATGATGGCGATATGGTAGCGGCGTTCAAAGGTGACTTATTTGAATCTACTGGTAAGGCGCGTATTGAAAGCATAGAAATTTCTAACATTGAGCCAGGTGCGACAGTTAAGATTGAGAACCTAGCTTTTGCTACCGACGTCAAGATTGACGAAGAAAAAAACACCGCCAATGTCTACGTAGAATACGCTGTCGACAAAGCCGTGGGCCCTGAGCTTGATGCTACAGACATGGTATTAGGCGTTGCCATCAATAACTTAGATATCGACTTCATTAAGGCCTATCAAGAATTTAGCAACAATTCATTATTAGTGCCTTCTGAAGAAGTGCCAGCCAAAATGATGGAGTTTATTGAAGCTAACTTGCTAACACAGCTTAAAGCTGAGCCTGAGATTAATATAACGAAGCTGAAAGCAACGTTGCCTGAAGGGTCGTTTAACGCTTACGCAAACACGAAATTAGTGGGTATAGATGCACTTCCCGGTACGTTGGAAGACGCCGCTTATTGGGTCACGCATTTGCTGGCTGATGCACAAATCACCGCCGATAAAGCGCTTGCACAGAGTATGGCATCTGGCTATATGATGGGCCAACTAATGGCGACGCCACAAGCACAAAATATGACGGCTGAAGAGCTTCAAGCAGCTGTAGAACAACAGACACCTATGATGCTAAGTACCTTCGCTCAACAAGGCTTAATAAAAGAAACCGAGAAAGGTTACGAGACAAAGCTAACACTTAAAGATGGCGAAGCCAGTGTAAACGGTACGCCTATTCCGCTGCCTTTTGCCCCTCAATAATAGTTAGAGAACCTCTATAAAAGCGTAAACCGTGTATCGCAGACGGTTTACGCTTATTTTACTCCTGTTCAGACAGGGTAATGTTCATTAAATCTTCAGCGGCATATACTCGACCTTCAGCTACAACAGTAATCGCCTCAGTAAGTGCATCAAGACCCGGTTCGCTACGTTTCATAATATGAGACAACACTATTTGCTTAGCGTTTGACTGCGCGGCAATGTCGATAATCTGAGTCGGCGTCATATGCAAGTTCTTAGCAACCTGACCCGCGTCATCACCAATGGCGTTGTGTAGCACCAAAAGGTCCGCGTTTTTAGCAAAACGAGCAAGGTTTCCTTGTTTATCATTGGTATCGCCTGAAAATACCGCCTCGCAGCCATTGGCCTTGACCTTCCACGCTAATGCTGGGATAGGCCCGTGGTTCACCGTCATTGCCTCAACACTGACGCTATCGTTTACATTGCGTTTAAACGGTTGTTCAAAGGTTGTGGCCCCGATGCTTTTTGTGGATATCGTATAGTCATCTTGGCCTTCTATGGTGTAAGAAGATAGATACTTAAACGCGCCGTTTTTCCCTATTAACGACGACACATAGGCGTTTGTGGACGGCATAATGTCGTTGCCCTCTGGCCCCATTATTATTAAATCTTTCTCGCGATCGGTGAAATACCCACCTTTCACAAAGCTTGGCAAATCGGCGGAGTGATCGGTGTGTAAGTGGGAAAGCAAGATAACTTCTAACGATTCAAACGTCGCCCCCGCAGCGCCAAACTGAACGCTGCTTCCGCTTCCAGCATCTACCAACACGCGGGCGCTGCCATTTACCCAAACCACATAGGCACTAGATGTTCTGCCGTCATCCAATTCAGGTCCACCCGACCCTAATATTTGCACTGAAACGTTATGGCAACCCATAGGACTGGTGCTTAGGCCGGCATCGTCTGATGTAGTTGATGGTTGAGACAACGGCTGCGCTAAAGCCGAGAACGATAGAATAGCAGTGGTTGTCATAGCGCAAAAAAACGCAGTTTGTTTTCTACCGCGCTGTTTGTCCTGCCTTGTAAGCCCAATGCCTGATCTTGCATTACTTAACCGTTTATTTATAACCGTCATAACCATCGCCTTATGTTATTCCCTACTCATTAATACACAGATATTTGATTAAAAGACCGTTTGCCCGGACGAAACTATTCAGCCTAGTTGACTGCGCACTGTTTTTTGGCCTGACTGTTTTCAATTACATGGACTTGACTGTGCGACTACCTTAATGAATAGGGCGTACAGCAAAACAAAAAAGGCGAACCCAAGTTCGCCTTTCTTCTCATTGCTTCTTACCGAAGTGCACTACTCGGCCGATTTCTCAGCAACCATGATAGTTTTGATATTGACGAATTCACGCATACCATAGCCTCCGTGCTCACGACCGTAACCGCTGTCTTTCACACCACCAAAAGGTAAGTTTGGTTGTGCCAAAGAGTACCCATTGATATTAACCATACCGGTATCAAATTCATCTTTCGCCAATGCTATTGCTTTGTCGGTATCTGTACTGAAGATACCGCCGCCCAAGCCATAACGTGAATCATTTGCTACTTCCATGGCTTGCTTGTCGTCGCGCACGCGAATGAGCGACGCAACTGGTCCAAATAGCTCATCATCATAAGCGGGCATACCTGGCGATACATCTTCCAGCACCGTAATTGGGTAGAAATAACCATCAGAGTCTGGAATTTCTCCACCCAGTGATAGCGTAGCGCCGTTTTCTAGCGACTTTTTCACTTGCTCATGAAGTTCATCGCGCAAGTCTTCTCTCGCCATTGGGCCCAAATCCGTGTTTTCGTTTGTGGGGTCGCCAACTTTTAGCTTTTTACACTGCGCCACAAATTTGTCTCGGAATTCTTCATAGACGCTATCCACAATAACAAAGCGTTTAGCCGCCACACAGGTTTCACCGTTATTAATAACCCGTCCTTGGATACACATTTCTACAGCATGGTCGATATCCGCATCCTCTAACACCAAAAAGGCGTCGTTACTACCAAGCTCCATTACGGTTTTCTTAGACAAGCTTGCAGCTTCCTTAGCGACTTCTTTACCTACTTCGTCACTCCCGGTAAAAGTAACGCCGCGAACGTATTTGTGCTTGATTAAGTCACTTGCCGTGCTGCCATCAATTAGCAGCGACTGATAAACATTTTTAGGAAAGCCAGCATCTTCGTACATTTGCTGAATGGCTTGCGCCATACCAAACACGTTTTTAGCATGTTTCAGTACCGTGGTGTTACCCGCCATTATGTTTGAGGCGCTATAACGAATAACTTGGTACAACGGAAAATTCCACGGCTGGATGCCAAGAATAACGCCAATTGGCTGATACGTAATGATTGCTCGACCGCCTTCGAAAATGCGATGTTCGTCTTCCAAAATTGAAGCGCCGTGCTCGGCCGTATAGCGGCATATTTCAGCGCATAGCTGCACTTCTTGCTTTCCTTGCGCGGTAACCTTACCCATTTCCCGGGTCATCAGGCTGGCGAGATCGTCAATTCGCTCTTCCATCAGGTTTGCAAGGTTATTAAATAAATCTGCGCGGGTCTCAAATGACGTACGGCGCCAGTTCAAATAGGCTTCTTGTGAACGGGTAACAGCTTGTTCGGCGTCCTCGGCTGACATCAAATGATAATGATCGATCTTTTCACCTGTAGCAGGGTTGTAGGTATTGATTGTCTCACTCATTGTCACTCTCCTTATTCCGTTTGGTCTGAAAGAAGTGCAACTAAAAAGCCAAGGTGTCAAAAAATATTTTTCAACACATTTTCAATAACATAGACATAACTTAAAGCCTAAGTAATGGAAAGTATCAGAAAGGATCCAGAAAAGATTACCTATCGAAGTAAAGATTTCAGGGCGACCGTTGCGATCGCCTTATCATTTTTCCTAAGTAAGGATACCCTTGCGGCACTCTGTTTGATTAACGGTGTAATGCGCCTTGTTGCACAGCACAAGAGGTTCAACACTAGTCAGTGTATAAGTCGGGGAAATGGAACTTTGCCATAGCAAGCGTTAACGCTACTTCATAAACACTTTGTCGCGAGGCGTGATTAAGAGTAAGCAAACCAATAGCCCCCCCTTTTTGCTTTATGTTTACCGTATCAAAGAGTTTGTCCATAACCGGCCCTAGCTCTTCGCCACGCTGCAGTGCCTGATATACGCTTACAGGAAGAGGCAAGCTTGCACTTCGCGTTACCGACCAGTGACCTTCATGGTATATCGCCACATAGGCAAAGGTAGCAGGACCATCTTCAAATACATCCACACCACCTTCAATTGCCACATACCACGCATCTGTGAGACCACCTTGATGATGAGCAAGCATGGCCTTCACGCGATTAATGGCGCCCAAGCGCGTTTCATCTTCATTCATTGGCTGGTCAGGCACGCCGCTTGGTACAGCCATACCCTGAGCGTCGAAATCGTGCTCTAGTGTGTCAGAGAGTGTATTGAGCGCAGCATTAATTTTTACCGGATTCAGCGACCCTACATAAATTGTGTCAGAAACCATGTGCTTTCGTCCTTTAAAAACGTCCTTTCGAAACAGTCCCTACAGGGTTCTGCTTAATATCTTCTAGCATTAAACGGTAATCGCGCACCGCTGGAAACTCACTAATATTGCGATTTGGCAAAGTACTATCAGGGTTATCGACAGCAAGTAAATGTTTAATACCGTATGTCTTTGCCGCATTTAAAATTGGCAGTGAGTCATCGACAAATAGAGTGCGATGGGCATCGAACTTTACCCGTGCCTGTAATCTTTCCCATAGCAGCTGAGACTCTTTGGTTACGCCGAACTCATGGGTAGAGATGAGGTTGTCGATATGTGCGTCAAGCTGGGTATGCTCTATCTTTAGCGCCAAACTGTTTGGGTGCGCATTGGTCACTAATACCACCTGCCTGCCTGAGTCATGAAGCGCATCAAGGAACGGAATTGTATCGTCACGAAGGGCGAGCAAATGTGCCAGCTCACGCTTCAGCGGCATAAACTCATTTTCTAAGTCCATTTCAAGAGATTCAGCCCAGTAATCTAAGCAATACCATTGAATTTGCCCGAATACTGACTCATATCGCGCAGTCATTTCACGTTGACTCTGCGCCTCTGAAATTCCTCTTATTTGTGCTAATCGTTTAGGCAAATGATGTAGCCAGAACTGGTTGTCGTAATGAAGGTCCAGCAAAGTGCCGTCCATGTCTAACAGTACAGTTTCTATTTCATTCCAGGGCAGAAAGGGCAAGCGATTTTCCTTATAATGAAGTAAGCTAAGAAATTGTATACAAGTATGATAACAAAGTTGTAGCGATAGACATGCCAAAAATTGATCCGAACAAACCGTTACCACAAATTCATTCTCGTGAAATCGTTGCGCAAAGCAAACTCTTTAGGGTAGAACGCTTAGACCTTGAGTTTTCGAACGGCGCCACCCGTGAATTCGAGCGGATGGCTGGCGGAAACAGGGGCGCGGTAATGATAGTGCCTATGCTTGATGAAAACACCATGGTGTTAATTCGCGAATATGCAGCCGGCACACATTCGTATCAACTAGGCTTCCCAAAAGGTTTAATAGACCCTGGCGAAACTGCCATTGAAGCTGCTAATCGCGAACTACAAGAAGAGGCAGGCTTCGCGGCCAATGATCTTGTGGAGCTTCATAAGGTCAGCATGGCGCCCACTTTCTTTAACGCCAATATGACCATTGTTTTGGCTCGAGACTTGTATCCAAAGCAACTTGAAGGCGACGAACCTGAGCCTCTTGAGGTGATTCACTGGCCTTTAGATGAAGCAGATGCTTTACTTGCACGAGAAGATTTTGTAGAAGCACGCTGTATAGCCGCGCTGTTTTTAGCTCAAAAGTGGTTTAAGGAACAATAAACAATGCCCGACGACGCCCATGCCGACCTACTAGAACTTGCGAAAGAAATTGCCATCGAAGCCGGTGAAGCCGTATTAGAAGTATACGATAAAGGGGAGTTTGACGCTTATCAAAAAGACGATGAGTCTCCCGTTACCAGCGCAGATTATTTGGCAAACGATATCATCAACAAGCGCTTACAAGCCGCGACGCCTGATATCCCAATCCTCTCAGAGGAAAACAAACACGCAAGTTTAGAAGAGCGAAAGCATTGGCCTCGATACTGGTTAATCGATCCCATCGACGGAACCCAAGAATTCATTGCTAGAAGCGGTGATTTCGCAGTAAACATTGCGCTAATAGAGAATAATGAGCCGACAATAGGCGTTATTTTTTGGCCGCCAGGGCAGTCGCTATATTACGCCCAGAAAGGCAAAGGTGCGTTTAAGTCATCACCTGATGGTGATCACCCAATAAGCGTACGCAAGCTAGACGACCCTAAAAATAGTGTGGTGATGATTGCAATAAGCCGTCGTCAGTCGAGAGAAAAAGTGCTCAGCAGAATGTGCGCCAAGCGCGTATATCAAACGCTTCCATTGGGAAGCTGTTCCCTGAAAGCCTGCTTTATTGCCGAAGGAAAAGCTGATGTGTTTATGCGCATCGGTATTACCGGCGAATGGGACACTGGCGCATCGCAATGCATTGTTTCTGAAGCGGGTGGGAGTATTGCCGCCGCTAACTTCGAACCTCTTACCTACAATCAGCGTCATTCGCTAGAGAACCCAGATTTTGTGGTAATGGGCGATCAAAGGGTGCCATGGCAAGATGTAGTCCAGTATGATGACTTCGTAAACCCACATCAGCACTAGCGCGTAATAATTTACTTAGCGCAGCGTGTTAACCTACGTATAATAGCGTAGTAATGTTGCTGGGCCACATTACTCTGGTAGTGGTTAAATCAAGCCAGATGGAACCAAAAAGTAAAAGGAGTAACCTATGATGACTACACGTATTCGCACGTTGTCTGCAGCATTGCTCGCATGTGGGCTAGCATTTCCCGCCGCAGCCGATTGGTCAATAGACGGCGAAACAAGTGCACTACACTTCTTATCGACGAAGAATGCACAAGTCACCGAAGTACATAAGTTTGATAGCTTTGATGGTACGCTGTCTGACGGTGGCAAACTTAACGTGGCAGTTGACTTATCGTCAGTGAATACAGCCATTGATATTCGCAACAAGCGAATGCAAGAGATGCTGTTCAACGTGACCAAGTTTGCACAAGCGACATTTGAGGCCAACTTGCCTGAGTCGATGATGAACCTGAAATCGGGCCAAGTTGTTAACGGGAAGGTAGACGGTATTTTGATGTTGCACGGAAAAGCCGTTCCTACGTCATTTGCTGTTAAAGCAAGTAAAGTAAACGACGATACGCTTACCGTATCACCACGTCACCAACGTTAATTAAAGCAGAGTCTTTTGGACTTGCTGAAGGCGTAGCTGCACTTCAAAAAATTGCAGGGCTTAAGAGCATAACAACAACAGTACCCGTAACGTTTTCAGTTACGTTTACTCAATAAAACATTGTTATTGCCGCCGTCTATCGATAAAAAGCTAGGTGGCACGTGACTAAACGCAATAAAAAACCGCACACATGTGCGGTTTTTTTGTTTTGATATCTACTGTGAGTCTATTATGCGCTGTTAGGAAGCCTGTGACGCATAGGCAAAGGCTTTTGACTTAGTACTTGCTCTGGCATGCTCTGCCACACGTTATCAGGAAGCGCAGGTACTTCTGCCTTGTGCTGTGATATAGCGAAATACCCCATTGCAACGCGTAAACGCTTAAGTGCTTTACACTCATTCACTTCCTGGTCAATGACAAACACGCCCCACTTACGCATGGCTATGCCCAGCTTATCGCTGCTTGTTAAGCGGATAACCGGCGCCGCTAACACCATGCCTACTAATACGGGTAACAACCACATAAATAGCGACGGGGTGAAGTAGAAGGTAGTTACGCCCCACGCTACCGCTAAACAGCTCATAATTTGCGTGTGTTTAATTGCAACTTTCCATGGCACTTTGCGCCCTTCACGCTCTTGCGCTTCCCATTTAACAGAGTGGCCAACAAAAACGCTAATTACAAAATAACTGTGATAGAACATCATTAGCGGCGCAATAAGCACGGCCATAGTTAATTCAATTGCTGCCCCTTTAAGCAAAGACCACGCGCCACCAAATTCGCCACGACGTTTTATTAAAGCTAAAGTAATACCGAGAAGTTTAGGCAAGAATAATAAGGCCGCCGTACCCCACATGGTTACCATCATCATGTCTTGGCGCGCTACCTGCCAACTAGGGAACAGCTGGTATTCAGACACGAAGAACTCCGGCACCGATGTGGCGCGAATTAACGCATCTGCTGTGCCTAGCGCCAACATGCAAAATAGTATGAGTGAAGAGATGTACGCAAACGCACCAAATAAGAAGTGCAGGCGGTTTGCCATTTTAAGACCTTTAACGTTCAATAACCCTAAATGCTGTATGTTGCCCTGCACCCAACGACGGTCGCGAATTGCGTAGTCAACAATGTTACTTGGCACTTCTTCATAGCTGCCCGTGGTGTCGGTAAGCAAGTAGGCCTGCCAGCCAGCACGGCGCAGTAGGGCAGCCTCAACAAAGTCATGACTTAAAATTTCACCGCCAAAAGGCGCGCGCCCTTCAAGGGTAGGTAGCCCGCAGTGCTGCATAAATGGTGCAATACGAATAATGGCATTGTGCCCCCAATAGTTTGCACTGTCTGTTTGCCAAAACGATAGACCTGTCGCCAACATTGGGCTGTAAAGATGAGCAGCAAACTGCACAAAACGACCAAAGAAGGTGTTTTGACGTACCGGCATTGGAATGGTCTGCACTAACGCCGTATCAGGGTTTTGCTCAATACGACGCGCCAAGTCTTGCATGCGCTCTCCAGTCATTACGCTGTCGGCATCTAATACAATCATTGACTCGTAGTTTGCACCCCAGCGTTCACAAAACTCTTTAAGGTTACCCACTTTTCTGTGCAGGTTTTGTTCGCGACGACGATAAAACACTTGACTAGAGAAGGCACCTAAACGCTTTTTCAAACGGGTAAAGGCACGTAGCTCTGCATCCGCTTTTTCCATATCGCGGGTGTCGCTGAGCATGAAAAAGTCGAATTTAGAACTGTTGTCACTTTCCATTAATTCGCGAATACAAGCTTCAAACCCCACCATAATACGGCGGGTATCTTCGTTATAAACCGGCATGACCACGGCGTGCTTTTGCGTTAATGGAGTAGTAGCATCAGGAGGCGTTTGATTTCTGCACAAGCTCAACGGGTCGACGTTAAAAAGCTGTAAAAAGAAACCGATAATGCCTGTCCAAAACGCCATACACAACCATGCGAACAGGGTTAGCCCCAACCCCAGCTGTGCAATCTCTAGGTTGGTAAGGCCGTTAGGTAAAAAGATTTCGTACAAACTCCAACCGGCCAGTGCCGTGCTTGGAATAACTAGCATTGCCATGATAAACAAACGCATATGCTCTCCTTTTAAGATGAAATGTGAAGCACGTGCAGTGCCATCACTTTTAACCTGAGGCACGGCTTTAGCCTCGTCCGATACCGCTGCGCAAGCGCGATTATTTTGGTTGGTAGACATAATTCCAAACCTCACTCACACGTTTACCGTCTTTCTCTATGTAAGCGCGCATATCTACCGTCTGCTTTTCTTTCGGCTTAACAAAGAAGGTGGCCCGCCACTCTTGTCCATCAGCAACGGGGTAAAGTCGCTGCTGAGAAATCGTGCCGTTAGTACCCTGTACCACCAACTTCATCGACTCGTTATCAAAAGCAATGGCAGAAGGCGCGCTGAAGTCCACGCTGAACTGTCGTGTCGTATTTAGACTGTCGTTTTTAAACTCGTCACCCGGCAACACAGCCTTGCCTTGGCGGGTACGTACTACTGAGGCCAGTTCACTGACAAACGGATTTTGTTCTACGGTTTTAAGCTCGTAAGCGAAATACAGTGATTCGCCCGAATTGAATGGCTTTTCAGGCGTCCAAAAAGCCACGATATTGTCGTGTATTTCGGATTTAGTTGGAATTTCGACGACTTCTAATCGGCCTTTTTCAAAACCAGCTTCTGGCGTCACCCATAGCCCTGGGCGTATATGGTAATTGGCCTCTGCGTCGAGGTAATTATCCCATTCGCCGTCGCGTTGAAGCATGCCGAATCCTTTAGGGTTTGCGTCGCTAAGTGACGTGACTTGAAGGCGTGCAGGATTAGTCAGTGGACGCCAAATTTCTTCACCAGCGTGAGTTACCATGAGCACACCGTCACTATCATGCACCTCTGGACGATAGTCGTCATGACGCTTTTCTGTGTTCTCGCCATACAAGAACATACTGGTAAATGGTGCAATGCCTAGCTTGCTCACGTCATCTCTGGCAAATAACCAACTCTCTACTTTAACGCTGGTATCAATATCAGGCTGTATAACAAATTTGTACGCGCCCGCTACAGAAGGGCTTTCAAGACGCGCATAAACAGTAATAGGTTTACCCTCACTCGGTTCTATGACCCAGAACTCAGTGAAGTGGGGGAACTCTTCGCCTTTGGCTAGCGCCGTATCAATCGCAAGACCTCGTGCAGAGATACCGTACACTTGATTTTTACCTACAAGACGGAAGTACGATGCCCCCAAAAATACAGCAAATTCGTCTTTGTACTCTTCGTTCTTGATAGGGTAGTGAACGCGAAATCCAGCAAAGCCTGACTTTTCGTCCGTTAGCCCAGCTAACCCCGACGCAGACCCGTCGTAGTTGAACATGTCACTGTTGAACGCTAGGCGTTCAGGCTTATTGCTTTCACCAATAGTGTGGATAGTGACGGGGTATTCATATAAAAAACCCGGGTGAAAAAACTGCAGTTCGTAGTCATTCTCGTCATGCCAAAGACTCTGCTCGGGCTTGAAGCGAATTGAACGATACGTAGTGTAGTCAATTTCTTTAAGCTTGCTGTTTAACCCGTGATCGTCCTGCTCGTAGCTCTCTGTCGCTGACTGGCGTGCAGCATCAATAATTGACTGAAGAACCGGCGATGCTTTTTGAGGCTGATTATCGTTGTTAACCTCAACTGCACCGGCTTGATGAAACGCAAATAATGCGATGACACTGCTCATCGCTAAAAGAAGGTGTGACAGCTTATTGCGCTGACGCACATTCGTTTGTAAATCTTTACCGAAAATCGAAACTGGCTTAGCCATTTGTCCTCTCCTTATGAAAACAATGGTTATCCAGATGACCATCAACAACTCGTTACACGCCTTACTTACTGAAAAGCGTCTTTTACAAAAACGGTATTGATTGAAGCCACGCGAGAAAGGCGCTCTCTTCCTTTCTTTATCCACTAATATCGTGAAAAACCGAATTCCTTGCCCAAGAGCTAAAGTGAATGTTGGATAACACACAGAGACTTGAGCAAAAGCTGTTCCAACACGAAATAGTCGCCGTTATTTTTTATATTTTTCATAATTTACAATGCCTTACAAACACACACATTGTGGATTATTGGAGAACACTGGCTTGTAAAAATGTCCGATGAGTTAGACAAAAGGATAACTGTTGTTTTTTAGAGACAGTTTTGTGTGCCAACGTTTTACTAGGAATACATCAAACTTTGATTTTGAACATTTCAAATGTGTAGCCTCTAAAAAGCCAGACGCATTTTATCTATAAATATTAGTAACATAGATAAATTAAGACATATCAAAATAGTGATTTAGTACGAAGTTGGCAAACGCTTTGCTATTTATCATGTTGATAAATAAATCGGACACTATTTCTTAACGGAAATAATAAAGATGGCATGAAGGCAAGTACGGCTTTGTGTTCATCAACCAAGTAGCCTTTTGCAGTGTGTCGTAAAGCACTGACTTGCAACACGTTTTGCAAACTGTCTAGAGCCATTGTGTAAAGACTAGAACCATTATGAAAAGGTTAGAGCTTTATAGAGTACCTAGAACGTGTTTAAACAACGAAAACGTTTGCGGTGAACAAGGTGGGTTACTGAACATACTAAGGAGTTATCACATGCGTAAATCATTCACACTTATTGCAGCAGCACTAACTGCGGCAACACTTCCTCTTACAGCTATGGCCGACAAGCCTGACTGGCGTTACGTAGAAGGTGGTTACACCAAAATGGACTTTGACGACAATGAGTCTTTTGAACCAGACGGTTTAACCGTTAACGGTAAATACCTATTGAACAGCAACTGGTACCTAAACGGCGAGTATAGCTTCTTTGAAGAGGGCAACTTTGACTTTGATATGCTGACACTAGGTGCGGGTTACCGTTTACCTGTTAACGCGAAAACAGACGCGTATTTTGGTGCCAACTTAGAGCGTATCGACGGTGATGTAAACGATGAAACAGGTTACAGCATTAATGCTGGCCTTCGCTCGATGATCACAGAGCAGGTAGAGCTGGCGGGTGAAGTTGGCTACTACGATGTAGACGATGGTGAAGCGACATTTAGAGTAGGCGCTAACTATTACATCACGCCACAATGGGCTGTGGGTGCAAACTACAGAATCATTGATGATTTAGACATTATGCAGGTAACTGCACGTTACGCGTTTTAAGCCTTCCTCTCCTCAGGTAGGTAGCCGGGTTGCTCGACCCGGCTTTTTTGTGTCTATTGTTCTTCAGCTTCGCTTGGCTCAATATCTTCTTTTCTTTTGATATCTACACTTTCATGAAGCTCTGAATAGACCAGCACCGCCTCACCCGATTTAAGTCTGTTTAACACTTGCTGCACTTTCACATCTAGCGCAACTTCTTCAGCGCCGTAGTCCGTGCCCTCTCGCAGAACAAAAGACTCAGCCAAGCTATAAAGCGTATCGGCTTCTAGCGCGTCAATGGGGATTATCATTCACACTCCTGATAAAAAGCGTTTGGGTAAATTATTAGGACATCAACATTAGCGGCTGACATAACGACACGTAGTATTTACAGGTAAGGCTTCACTTACAAAACGCTTCACCCGTTCGTGCAGCCATACTTTAGGATTTAATATAGAACCTTGCATGAACCCAACGTGACCGCCTCGTTCACTTAGCTCCACGGTAACGTTGCGCGCAAGCTCTTCTTCCTTAGGCACAATTAAGTGATTCATAAAGGGGTCATCAATGCTATGCAATACCAGTGTAGGACAGTGGATCGCGCTTAAAAAGTGATACGCACTACACTTTTCATAGTAGTCTTGAGCGTCTGCAAAGCCGTGAAGCGGCGCTGTGATCTTCTCGTCGAATTGGGTAAAGCTGGTGATCTCTTCCACATCAGTTTTTGTTAGCTGTATAAGCTTGCGATAATCGATGTACTCCATTTTCTTACGCAGCGTATCCTTCATGCTAGTAAGTAAATACTTTTGATATACGCGAGAAAAACCCTGGTTAATTGATTTAGCGCATTCAGAAAGTTTAAGAGGTGAAGAAATGGCAATCGCTGCCTTAAGCCACTTTTGCGCAGGGTTTTCGCCCAACAGTTTCAATAGCATGTTGCCGCCAAGGGAAAAGCCGATGGCCACTTTAGGAATTCGTGGAAATTTATCGTGAAGCCACTCTAAGAAAAAGCTGGGGTCTTCTGTTTCTCCACTGTGATACGCCCGCGCTTTTAAATTTGGCACGCCGCTACAGCCGCGATAGTGCATCATCACCACCTGCCAACCATTCACTGACAATTGAGCCATCATATCGTTCGCGTAATGCGACTTAATGCTGCCTTCTAAACCATGAAACATCACCACGATACCCGATGTTTCCTGCGGTTTTGGCCCCCACGCCACATCGACGAAGTCGTCATCGGGTAATGTGAGACGCTCCATGTCGTAAGACAAAGGCAACCGCTTTTGAATAAAACGCGGCCATATGGTTTGCACATGACGGTTCTTCGCCCACCCTGGCACCTTAAAGCTGCTTTTTATTATCTTTCCATGCGATAGCGCTGATTTACTCATTTTGTTTTCTTATTGTGTTTTTACGATAGTTGGTTAACCACTAGGCTCACTAGTTGGCGCGCCTCGTTGTTGTCTCGCAGTCCGTATGCATTTATAAACGCTGCGATAGACGCGTTAAATACGTTAGACGATACAGATTGCCCTTGCCCCAGATGCGTGACTGGCTGCTCATTGAACGACGCAACAATATCGTGCTGCTGCTGTCTTTCAAGCTCTAGCTCTTGTGCTTTGAGTGCGTCATATTCTGCTTGGTCTCCGCCTTTTTCGGGGCTCGCAGCCTTTCGCCTTGCACGGTGATACTGTAACTTTTCTTCGGTCGCACTTGATGCCGCAATCACTGCCTTAAGCTGTGGCAAATTAATGATGACATTATTCTCTAAACACCAGCAAATCAGCAAGAGAACGTTTACATTAACCTTGTGGTTGTCTTGCAGTAAAAGCGCAAGGGGAGCCATATCACCTTTGGTATAGCGAGAAACGCTATACTCCCAAAACGCGCGGTTTTCGATATTAGGCGTTGGCATTGTCATACTCTTCTCGTTTTAACTCAATTTGCTCTTGGGCATCCAGCCATGCCATCTCTTCTTCCTCAAGCTGTTGCTTAAGTTGAGTTTGCTTGTCGAGTAGGCCCATAAGCTGCGCCTTTTTGTCTTCGCTGTAAAGCGAAGTATCGGCAAGTGACGCTTCCACCTCAGCCAAAGCAGCACCACATTTTTCCATGGCTTTTTCGTGTTTTTCAATGGCTTTTTTAAGTGGCGCAACCCTTTGCCTAAACTCGGCTTCACGGCGTTTTTCTTCTTTACGATCTAATTTGCGTTCCGGCTTACTCTGCGCGCCAGTCTCTTGTTGCTCTTCGTTTTTGGCGTCGCTGTTGGCCTTAGCTTTTTCCGCTGCCTGCTGTTTTAAAATCCAGTCGCGATAGTCGTCCAAGTCGCCTTTAAATGGTTCAACTTCGCCACTGTCTACCAAATAGAAATCCTCACATACCGAGGAGAGTAAGAAGCGGTCGTGCGAGACCAGTACCATGGCGCCTTCAAAACCTTGAAGCGCGATATTTAGCGCATGGCGCATTTCCAAATCTAAGTGGTTGGTAGGCTCATCCAGCAGCAATAAGTTAGGCTTCTGATAAACAATTAACGCCAATACTAAGCGCGCCTTTTCACCGCCCGACATAGGTGCCACGGGCGCTAACGCTTCATCGCCATTAAATCCAAATCCGCCCAGATAGTCGCGAAGTCGCTGCTCGGTGGCTTTTTCGTCAATGCGTTGCAAATGAAGAAGCGGAGTAGCGTTAGCATCTAATGTTTCTAACTGATGCTGAGCAAAGTAACCAATCTTTAAGCCTTTTGCGGTATTAAAGATACCTTGCTTTGGCGCATGCACACCCGCCAATAGTTTGATTAGCGTAGACTTACCCTGCCCGTTTCGACCTAGAAGACCTATTCTGCTGCCAGGTACTAAATTGAGTTTCACCTGTTGCAGCACAATATGGTCGTCGTAACCCAGCTGTATCTTTTCCATTTGCACAAGCGGGTTTGGCAGTGCCGACGGCGGCGCAAAAGAAAAGCTAAATGGGCTTGCCATATGGGCTGGCAACAAGGTTTCCATTTTCTCCAACTGCTTAATACGACTTTGCGCTTGCTTAGCTTTACTCGCTTTAGCTTTAAACCGGGTAATAAACGAATTGAGGTGCGCTACTTTTTGCTGCTGCTTTTCATATTCAATGTTTTGCAAGCGAATACGTTCAGCGCGCTGGGTTTCGTAAGACGAGTAGTTACCGGTGTAGGTGATAAGCTTCTGTTGTTCAACACTGATAATTTGCGCAACCGTGTTGTCGATAAAGGCTTTATCGTGAGAAATCAGCAACAGCGTTCCCGCATAGCGTTGAAGCCATTTCTCTAGCCAAATAACGGCGTCTAAGTCTAAGTGGTTAGTAGGTTCATCAAGCAGCAGTAAGTCTGAAGGACAAAGCAGCGCTTGAGCTAGGTTTAAGCGCATACGCCAGCCACCTGAAAAATCGCTAACTGGTGCGCTTAACTGCACATTGGTAAACCCAAGACCCGACAGAATGGTCGCTGCGCGAGCTTCCACGTCGTATGCTCCCGCTTGCTCGAGCTGCCCGTGAATTTGGCCAATCTTTACACCGTCGCCGCTTTTTTCAGCGGCTTCTAATTGCGCCTGTAGATTACGTAAATGTTTGTCACCGTCCACCACATAGTCTATCGCGGTCCGGTCAGTTGCTGGCGTTTCCTGTGCCACGCTTACAATTCGCCAGTCATTCGGTACGCTGCAGTCGCCAGCATCGACACTTAACTCACTTCTCAGCAGTGCAAAAAGCGTGGACTTTCCGCAGCCGTTGCTGCCAATCAGCGCTACTTTGTGGCCTGGAAAAACCTGCGCCGACGCCTCTTCTAGCAACATTTTGCGACCGCGAAGTAGCGATACATTTGAAAGCTTTATCATGAGTAACCTGTGATGGAACAAACTAGGGCGCGTATAATATCAAAAACTTAAGGTAAAAGCTGATCAACACTTACCATTTCAAGGTATAATAATCGCGAAATTCTCCAAAGGTGTATGTATGTCAAAACGTGTAAAACGCCGCTTTGTTGCAGGGGCTACGTGCCCAAAATGCCAAGAGCTAGATACGATTTCGTTATATTTTGAAAATAACGTAGAAAAGTTGGAGTGCGTTGCGTGTGGATACAATGAAGCGCAAACTGATGAAAAGGTGAGTGCCGCCACACGCTCAAACGAAAATGTGATTGGCATCTTTAAACCGCACTAACATTCCTACCCACGTCTCAGTAAATCTTACCGTTAAGCCTGTGTAACACCTTACAACGCTGTGCTCAGGCTTTTTGCAAACGTCTCTTCATGCCACGCCAACACTGGGTATCCTCATTACTTAACAAAAGAGGTTGCTCAGGCATAATTTTTGTATTTCCTTCGCAAAGGAGTGAATATGAAACATGCTAAAAAACGTGTCTGCTATGTCCTTATAGCCTTGTTGCTTACGCTTATTGCCATAAGACTTTACTTGCCTTACGCCGCAGCGTCATACATCAACACGACGCTGAGTCAGTCAAAAGCGTATAACGGCCGCGTGGGCGATGTAGATTTAATGCTTTGGCGTGGCGCATACAGTTTAGAACACGTTTTGCTTTATAAGGCGAACGGGCAAGTAGATAGACCGCTATTTAAAGCTGACTATGTGGAGTTTACGCTTTCATGGTCACAGCTTTTCAAAGGTGCAGCGGTGGGAAAAGTAATTGTTAATTCCCCCGAGATTAATTTTGTAGACGGCAACACGGAGGAGAGAAGCCAGTCTGGTAAGGATGAAAACTGGTTATCTATCGCCGACCAACTCTTCCCGTTACGCATCGATAAGCTAACTATTAACCAAGGAAAAGTCGCTTTCCACAACCCCGATACTTCTCCGGCTATCGACATTGCGCTTCATGATATTCAGCTTGAAGTGAATAACTTGGTGAATAGCGATAACTTGTCAGACTCACGTGTAGCAACGGCCAAAGCGCAAGGACAAACGGCACAGCAGGGCACGATATCCTTAAACGCTAAACTCAACCCCGCAACAACAGCCCCCACATTTGACGTTGATATTCAAGCTGACAACGTTGGACTAGTGAACTTTAAGAACCTACTTGATACCTACGCACCGTTTGATCTGGAAGCCGGCACACTCACGCTTGCGGCTGAAGTGGCGTCTAATGAAGGGAAAGTAAAAGGCTATATCAAACCCATTTTGCATAATGTGGAGGTATTTTCTTGGAAGGGTGACATTGAACGTGACGGCGATGGTTTTATTGAAGGCAGTATCGAAGCCATTTCCGCGTTTGTCACCGAACTGTTTGAAAACCAAAGCGAAGACCAAATTGCCACACGCATTCCTGTTGAAGGCGATTTATCAAGCCCTGACACCCAAACATGGGAGGCATTTACCGCGATTTTAAAAAATGCATTTATCGAGGCTTTTAACGGCGATGTGGAGAAAAGTATAGAGTTGGATAGACTCGAGCTGGATAAGTTGGAAGCGCCGGAAGGCTCTGAAAATTAAGAGCCCTCGCCGCTGAGCGCGCTTAAATAGTACAGCTATCGCCACAGTCGTTGGCGCCGTCGCGCATACCTTCAATCTCTTGACTCTCTTGCTTGTCTTTTTCAGCCTGTTTCTCTGCTACTGACTGCTCAACAGAGTCAAAATCGATGCTATCAAACGCATCCATATCAAAATCGCTCATAACTCACTCTCTTAAATAGTAAAAAAGGCTTCTTTTTGCTGAAGCCTTTGTATCGGGGCGCAAGTGTAATTCAAATGTATATCCTGGCTAAATGAAGACTTCGCCTAACTCATAACAAGATGAACTAGCGTGATGTTTTTTCAACACTACTGCACATCAACGAAGCGCCTTTGATGTCTTCACAGGCCTCTTCCCACGATGAGCGCCCCGCAATAAGTGTCATCGCCAATGGACGTGATCCAAATGAATACCGCGCTGCAATTATTAGTGCGCTTCAATTATTCTAGTAATGCGGAGGCGGGGTTTCTTCTGACTGCTTAGCAATATTAGACGGCTCGATAGACTTAACGCGGTCAACGACATGGCGTACTTTAAAGGCTAAATCGTCAAGCTGCTTTTGTTGCGAAGACAGCGCATCATTTAGCGCCTCAATGGTGTACTCCTGAAACGCAACTTTAGTTTGAAGCTCTTCGATATAGCTATTCGCGCTATCTATTTGCTGTTGTAAATGCTCAGCGCTTTTATCTGTCATGTAAATTCTCTATCTCTCTCGTTGCCATTCTTCGGCAAGGCCACTACTGCTTATGGACAATATATTATCATTGGGGAGGAAGGCGACGCCATACACAACTGCGGTTGGTGGTGAAACTGACTCTCGTGAAGCAACCTGAATGGATTGCACTTGCTCGCCAGTTTTCAAATCCCACAGGTATACTTTTCTGGCGGGAGAGCCTGTTAATAAAAACTGACCATCTTTGGAAAACTCAACGTCTGTGAAGATTTTCTGACGCGCTGCATATTTGAGGGATGCCACAGGCTGCCCGGTTTGCACATTCCACACTTGCGACTTGCTCTGGCTGTCCGCAGTAAAAGCAAAGCGGCCTTCATCATCAAGCGCTACTTTTGTTACTCGCGTGGGGTGGGTGAATGTATGAATTATTTGCCCAGTGTCAGTGCTCCATAAATACGCTATGTAATCGTTGCCCCCCGTCAATGCGAACTTACCGTTAGGGGAAATATCAATGGAGTTAACCTTTTCTTGATGCCCTAAAAACTCTAGTCGACGCGAAGTACGAGGTTCAAAGTACATAACTTTGCCATTTGAGCGCGCCACCAATATGCCGTTACCATTATTGGTAACCACCACATCTCTAATTGATGACTCGTCAATGCGCCAAAAACCTTCAGGCTCGCCGGTCTCCAGACTCCATAAGGCAAACGCCTCGCGGTCAGCGGTCACAACATAGCTTTTGTCGGCGCTAATGTGCACTGACATGACCAGGTTGTCACCTTCACCTTGGTGGCTCCAGTGATAAAGGGGATCACTTTGTCCAATTCGCCATACGTTTACCCCATTATTCACGCCAGAAACCACCGCTAACGTGCCGTCGGTAGAAATATCTGCGGCATAGGCGCCTTCTTCTACATGACGCCACTGCTGTATTGGCGTAGTATCAGGGACAGAGCATCCCATGGAATTACCTATAAGTACGATGAGTAACGCTATTCTATGGAACATTTGAGGCCTAAACATAATCAAATGGGTTTCGCTTTGTAAACGCTAGGTTTAACATAGCATGGATCACGCATCTTTAACTATCGTGCACACTGCCTTGGATGCAGCAGTATAGACATAGACGCATGATGATAAAAATTTATGGAGACGTTTTTATGCAGAAGTCGCTCGTTGCCTTATCTACTATCGCTGCGCTAGGCCTTTTCGCTTGCCAGCCAAATACATCTGATGAGGCCGCTTCTACAAGCGCTGATAGTGCAAAAACAACTTCTGTTTCAGCAGAAGAAATGACAGATACGCAAAAGCAAGCTTACGCCATGGGCGCAAGCATGGGTTTGTTCGTTAGCAACCGTGCCGAACAACAAGAGCAACTGGGTTTAACATTAGACCAAGATGCGCTACAACAAGGCTTTAAAGACGGTCTAAACGACACCCTTAAGTTTACGCCAGAGCAGATTCAGCAAATCGCTCAACAAGGCGAAGAAGTACTTCGCGCTAAGCAGCAAGAAATGGCGGAACAAGCCGCTGAAAAAAATATTGAAGCAGGCCTAGCTTACCTAGAAGAAAACGGTAAGAAAGAAGGTGTGGTAACTACCGAGTCTGGTCTTCAGTACGAAGTACTTGAAGAAGGCGAGGGTGCAAGCCCAGAAGCGACAGACATGGTTAAAGTTCACTACCGTGGCACCTTGCTAGATGGCACAGAGTTCGACTCATCTTACAAGCGTGGCGAGCCAGCAGAATTTCCACTTAATCGCGTTATTTCTGGTTGGACTGAAGGCGTTCAATTGATGAAAGAAGGCGCAAAGTATCGCTTCCATATCCCATCTGAACTTGCTTATGGTGCGCGTTCTACTGGCGCAATCACGCCAAACTCGACGCTTATCTTTGACGTTGAGTTGCTAGAAGTGGTTAAGCCTGAAGCAGAAGCGCCAACGGAATAAGTTAGTGCTTTAAGAAAAAGAGAAAGCCGACGCATAGCGTCGGCTTTTTTGTTTTAGTGAGTCAGCGTGATCCTTGCTTACCTTTTCCCTACGAGCCAGTGGGTTTTCACCACGCGCGTACCCAAATAGTAAAGTGGGTTATTCAATATGCTTGGTGCCTCGAATTACACTAATAAGCTTAGTCTAAATCGACCAAATTTCACGGTCTATTCCAAGCCTTTTTGGAACAATTTCGCCTTAAAACTTGGTGCTTAAAACAAAAGGTTTTAACGCTGAGGGGCGCGCCGTCTTTCTGTGTGTACCTTAAACGTAGCAAAATGATTTAACAGAGACTGACCCACCTTATACATAGCACAACCTAAAATAAGATATATCACGGTTTGCATACTATTTAAGCGAACAACGATATCAAGCAAGGCATACAACAATAACAGCGCGCCACTTAAAAACAGCATAAAACCGATGATAGTACCGCTGGTTTGGAACGGATCGTTCCCCGACCTTCGACGGTTCAACATTGGTATCCTGTTACGCATTCATTTCCCCTAATGGTTTGACTATTATTTATACTACGACACTAAACGAAAGGTTTATGTTCAATAATTATTCAATCTGGCTCTTTTGTCACTTTTTGACGTACAGAAAGATTGCGTTTTGCCTTATTACCCACATAAAGTAGGGGTAATTAGCTGGATTATTTATAGGACATTGTGAAAACACCGCTTATCACTCGAAAGGGCTACTTAAAGCTTAAACAAGAACTGGATTTCTTGTGGCGTGAAGAACGACCTGAAATTACTCGCAAGGTAACCTGGGCAGCGAGCCTTGGTGACAGAAGCGAGAATGCCGACTACCAGTACAATAAGAAGAAGTTACGGGAAATTGATCGCCGCGTACGCTATCTTCGCAAGTGCTTGGAAAACCTAAAGGTTGTGGACTACGATTCACAGCAAGAGGGTAAGGTCTTCTTTGGTGCCTGGGTTGAAATTGAAAACGAAGCGGGCAAGGTGATGGAACTTAGGCTCGTGGGCTACGACGAAATTTTCGGCCGAAAGGATTACATTTCTATCGACTCTCCGATGGCGCGAGCACTGCTTGGCAAAGAAGAAGACGATGAGTTTGTTGTAAAAACCGAAACGGGCACGAAAGAGTGGTGGATAAACCGTATTTGGTACGACGCAACAGACAAACTGTGAGCACTAATATGCCCTATTTAATCACCCATTTGTAACACAATGATCAGACGACTTCCCCTACACCGCGGTGATATACTCACCGCTCCTATTTTCACTACCGACGCTGTGTATATAAGCCTTTCACACACCGTTTATTCGCCATTGCCTGACGCGAATTTTTAGTATCTTAGAGCGACTTATGATTATCAATAAAATTGCAGATGAACTTAGCGTTCAACCTTCGCAAGTAACTGCCGCTGTTAAACTTCTTGATGAAGGGTCTACCGTACCTTTTATCGCGCGCTACCGAAAAGAAGTGACACAAGGCCTTGATGACACACAGCTGCGTACCTTGGAGCAGCGCTTAACCTACCTGCGAGAGCTTGAAGAGCGCCGCGATGTAATCCTTAAATCTATCGAGGAACAGGGCAAACTAACCGACGAGCTTAAAAGCAGTATCACCAGTGCTGACAGCAAAACTACCTTGGAAGATTTGTACTTACCGTACAAGCCTCGCCGACGCACTAAAGGCCAAATAGCGATTGAAGCAGGCCTTGAACCTCTCGCTGATACCTTATTCTCTACCCCAGATACCGATGCTGAAAGTGCAGCAAGCGAATACGTTAACGCAGATAGTGGCATTGCTGATACTAAAGCAGCATTAGAAGGCGCCCGCTATATCTTAATGGAGCGCTTCGCCGAAGACGCTACACTGCTGGCAAAAGTGCGCAAGTACTTAACTGAAAACGCTTATGTAAAAAGCACGGTTGTATCAGGTAAAGAGCAAGAAGCCGCCAAATATAAAGACTATTTCGAACACAGTGAAAAGTACAAGAACGTACCATCTCACCGCGCGCTGGCGATGTTTAGAGGCCGCAACGAAGGCATGCTACACATTCAGCTAGATGCCGACCCGCAGTCAGAAGACAACGGCCCATCGCATTGCGAACATATTATTGCCAGCCATTACGATATTATGCACCGCGGCCGTGGTGCAGATGACTTCTTAGCTCAAGTTGTACAGTGGACGTGGAAAATCAAAATTGGTTTACACATGGAAACTGAGCTATTCAGCGCCCTTCGTGAGCGCGCTGAAGAGGAAGCCATTGAGGTATTCGCTAAAAACTTAAACGACCTGTTGATGGCTGCACCTGCAGGTGCAAAAACCACTATGGGTTTAGATCCAGGTTTGAGAACCGGCGTTAAGGTAGCGGTCGTAGACAGCACAGGAAAAGTGGTCGCAACCAACACCATATTCCCACATGCACCACAAAACCAGTGGGATAAATCTATTCGTACGCTCACCACGTTGTGCAAGCAATACAAGGTAGATTTGATCAGCATTGGCAACGGTACAGGCTCACGCGAAACCGACAAACTCGTTGGCGAAATGCTCAAGAACAACAGCGAGCTTACTGCACAAAAAATTATGGTCAGTGAAGCGGGTGCATCGGTGTATTCAGCCTCTGAGCTTGCTTCAAAAGAATTGCCTGACCTTGACGTGTCAATCCGCGGCGCAGTGTCTATCGCTCGACGCTTGCAAGACCCGCTGGCAGAGCTGGTTAAAATTGAGCCTAAAGCTATTGGTGTAGGCCAATATCAGCATGACGTAAGCCAAAGCCAGTTGGGCAAGTCGCTAGACCGTGTTATTGAAGACTGTGTAAACGCTGTCGGGGTTGACTTGAACACTGCTTCGCCCGCGCTATTGAGCTACGTATCGGGCTTGAATAAAACTCTAGCGCATAACATTGTTAATTTCAGAGACACCAACGGTGCTTTCCCAGACCGTAAAGCGCTATTGAAAGTAGAACGTTTAGGGCCTAAAGCCTTTGAGCAAGCGGCGGGCTTCCTTCGCATTGTAAACGGCACCAACCCACTTGATGCCTCTGCGGTTCACCCAGAAGCATACCCAGTGGTAGATAAGATTGTTGATACTACCGCTGTTGCAGTTAACGACATCATCGGCAATACCGAGCTGCTAAAAAGCCTGTCGCCAGATACCTTTACCAGCGATGCATTCGGTTTACCAACTGTTAAGGACATTCTAAAAGAGCTGGATAAACCAGGCCGCGATCCCCGTCCAGAGTTTAAGACTGCTGCGTTTAAAGAAGGCGTTGAAACCATCAATGACCTTAAACCAGGCATGATTTTAGAGGGCGTAGTGAGCAACGTGGCGAATTTTGGCGCATTCGTTGATGTAGGTGTACATCAAGATGGACTAGTGCATATTTCAGCACTAACTAACAAGTTTATCTCAGACCCTCGCGAGGTGGTTAAAGCGGGCGATATCGTTAAAGTAAAAGTGCTTGAAGTAGACGTACCGCGCAAGCGTATCTCCTTCACCATGCGCTTAGACGATACACCGAGTCAAAGCAATAATGCAGGCGGCAAACCAGCAGCAGGAAAGCCACAAAGTAAAGGGGCTGGGCGTGCTAACGCAAAAGCAAACCCTCGTTCAAATCAGGGTGGCGGCAATCGCAATAGCCAACCTCAAAATAGCGCTATGGGCAACGCCTTTGCCGATGCCTTTGCTAAAGCGAAAAAGTAAACGGTAGCGCTTAACCGTGACTTTGAAGCAACAAGGCCCTCTTTTTAAAGTGGGCCTTTTTCTTATCTCAGAGCAGTTTGGAGAGCAATTGAAAAGCCGAATGATCGTTCCGCCCTAGGAGCTAGAACAATAATGCTGCAAAAAAGCTTCGTGAGATGGCATATTTTGCAGCCCCTTCTGTACTGCCATCTCTATGCCTTGTAAGAATCTTTGCAGTTCGTGTACGGGCATACCTCTTACACTGGAGTGATAACTTTTAGGTATTATTCCCTGCCCCAGCATAACTTGCGTCCATGAATCGACTCTGAAAAGCTCTCCGTCTTCCTGAAAGGCATGGCCAAACTCTTCAAACAACTGCATACGGTGCTTCAATGTTTCGGGCACTTCCATGTCATGGCAATACTGCCAGAATGGGCTGTCCTTACGATGCGTAGCGTGATAATGGAGAATAATGAAGTCCCTAATTTTAACAATCTCATCAAGTGTTTGACGATTATATTCCTTGGCAATACGTTCGCTGACTCCACTATTAGGAAAGAGTTTTAAAAAGCGAATGACGCCCATTATGATCAGATGAATACTGGTGGACTCCAGAGGCTCTACAAAACCACTCGACAACCCAAGCGCTAGACAATTCTTATTCCACGCCTGAAGGCGTCGGCCAGTTTTAAACTTTATCACTCTAGGTGTGGTGATCGTTTTACCTATTACGTTATCGAGAAGACGTTGTTTAGCATCATCATCTGACAAATATTGACTGCAATAAACCAGTCCATTACCAGTCCGGTGTTGCAGAGGAATCTTCCATTGCCAACCACTGTCATGCGCTATGGCCATTGTAATAGGGCGTGGGGCGCCGACAGATTCAGTTTGCACGGCTATAGCCCTGTCACAGGGCAGCCATTGTGACCAATCTTCGTAGCCTGTTTTCAACGTTTCCTCGATGAGTAAACCTTTGAATCCGGTGCAATCGATAAAGAAGTCACCATGTATTACTTCGCCCGAAGCGAGTTGAAGATACTCTATATAGCCCGTTTCCTTATTTTGGTGAACGTATTCGATCTTTCCTTCTTTTCGAACAACACCTCTTGTTTCACAGTAATCGTGGAGCATCTGGGCATATAGGCTGGAATCCAGGTGATAAGCATACTGAGTATTTGAATTCTGAGAAGTGGCGAATTTATCTTGCTTAGCAGCTTGAAGCTCAAAACAATAGTTTCCAAAATCTTTAACCACTCCTTGTTCTTTGCCATACAGCCAGAAGTGATGGAAGGGTGCGACAAAACTCTCTCGCCCAGTAACGCCAAATGTGTGAATATAAGCATCACCATTTTGGCCCCAGTTTTCAAACTGTATGCCAAGCTTAAAGGTGGCCGACGTCGCCTGCATAAATTCCTTTTCGTCAATACCCAGCAATTTGTGGAATACGCGCATAGGAGGGATAGTGGCTTCGCCAACACCAACTGTTCCAATTTCGTCAGATTCGACCAACGTGATGCTAATTGTAGGACCCATTTGCTTAGCAATTGCTGCCGCCGCTGTCCAACCCGCAGTCCCGCCTCCAGCAATGACGATCTTTTTCACGCTTTTATTCACTATTGTCTCTCTTTTCTTATCTATTCAGTTTGTTTACCAGCATAGCTCGCAGTTGGCGGGATTTTAGTTCATCTAATGGAGAAAGAAGTCCGTGTGATTCAGGAGGTAGGTGCTGAGTAGGTAATAATTCATCGTTAAAAATATAATAGTCGAACACGTGTTTCCAAGCAGCTTTTTCGTGAGCAGGTTTGTCTCGAAGGCTCAAGATAGAATGGTATAAAGCGTTCATTGCTGAGCCCATAAATCGCTCAGCATTGCTCCACCAGTAGTTAACTAAAATATTAAATTTATCCAATCCTTCCACTTGATGCCACCACATGCTGGGGATAAAAATGGCGTCACCAGGCTCTAATTCGGCAGTGATACCTTTTTCTTCAGCCTGTTTAAACTTAGGGTGTTTTTGATAATCAGGGTCGCAAAAATTTACCATAGAGATTGCTTGTCCTCCTGGCGTAGGCGATAAGGGTCCAGGATACAGATTTTCGATTTGATCTGGTGGAAACAATATGAACTTGCGCCGGCCTTTTACTACACATGCCATGTTATCTGATGCATCGTAATGACATTTGGCGATAGACTTATTGCCTATCCAAATGCTCGGAATCGGAGATTCAGAATTAGGTGCTAGTTTCGCAAACGACATATCGAGATCATTTTTTTGGCGAAGGCCGGGGAAACTAGAATCTATAACGTTTGAAGCGATATACACGCTTGGCGGCGCTGAATCCTCAAGATAAGTTATAATTAGGTCTAAGACACCGCCTATATGAGCTTTTTCTTTTTTGAAATTGAGTTGGGTTGCATTGTCGTTATACCCGTACTGCCCAGCGAGCCCAGCTTCCCCAAAGTAGGTCAGGGTAGGCCGACCATTGTAGAAAGCTTTCAGGTACTCCGCGGCGGCGATATCGGAGTGTAGGCTTTTTTTTACAAGTTCCCAGTGATTAACAAGCCCCCTGAGGACTATAGGTTCGTCGTAACTATTCAAATCGTCTGGTATGTTTCCCGATTTGCTGGGACGAAGTTCTCTCGCTTTTCGAGTAATAGGTCTCATCTTTTAAAATACTATTGTGAGAGATAAAGATTTTTGAGGTTTATAAGCTTTCTTACATTTGTCATAGATGCCACCACTGCGAAGGCAAGTTGTAAGTAACCGGATTTACTTAACGCCTGCAATTCGCTACCTGTCAATGCTGCGAGTCTTTCTTCATGAATAGTATAGTTACCACTTAACCTTCGCTTTTCACCATTGTTTAATTCAAATTCAATATTGACAGGCTCTATAAGATCTAACGCTAAAAATTGTTTAAACATATCGCTTTGGATTTCCAAACCACTATCTATAACCGACAAACACGATGATATATGGTTCAAATATGGGCTATTTCCTCCATGAGTTAGGAAAAGCGATTGTCCTTCACTGTTACTCACTTTAGGGTGATCCATATCAATGTGTATAACAGCATTTTTTTCTTCGCTGTGACTTGGTTGTTGAAAGCCAATTAGAAAAGGCCCTTTATTAAGGACTGCGGGTACGTAATCAGCCTTCCACCCCGATGGATAAGAGGCGTCTAAAAACAAGTTTTCGTTTTTTCCAGACCCAGTAATACTACACATTGATAACCGTCGAATTCGCCATCTCGACGGAAAAAAATAGGATAGTGTTTTTGTAGTTCAATGAATTCAGATGGGAAAGCTAAAACACTAGCCTGATCATCACCATACCGTGCGGCGTAGTGAGTAATAACTTTTGTATCTTTGTGATTGACGTTGTTTAACAGCACGTGTTTTGTCATCTGTCTCCCCTTAATCACATGGTCTGAATGCACCCAATGTGATTGCTGTGAAAGCCTTTTATATTGCCCACAACAACACTAAAATAAAACATGTAATACACACATTCAGACAATTAAAAAGGCCGCTGTACCGCGGCTATAAATAGCTATTTGCGCTGGCAAGCTATTGTTGCCAGCGCTTGAAACAACTCACTTAGAACTTATAGCGGGCACCAAGGTTGTAACGCGCTCCAAGCTCCGTCAAGAACCACATTTGCGTTTTGTTTCGTGCAAAGTCTCGTGCGTTCTCGCCCGTTACATTTATACCCTCGACGAAAACACTGAATTGCTCATTTATGTTATAGCTAAGGTTTACATCAACTTGTGTGTAAGCTTCGGTATACCGGGGGTTATTTGAGCCACCTCGGTTAGCTTCAGCTAAAAATTCATCGCGCCAGTTAACAGCTATTCGCGCTTGGAATTTGTCATCTTCGTACAAGCCCACTAGGTTAGCCGTATCGCTTAGCCCAATTAAAGCAAACTGTGACGTATTAGGATCTGCGTTGTTATCAAAGCCTACATCACCGTTTACGAAGGTATAGTTGGCCTGAACGCCAAAGCCTGTCTCGCCAAAGAAATGCTGAACAGCAAACTCTGCCCCGTAGATTTTCGCAGAGCGGTTGTTATCAGGAGTGTTAGTCCTAAACACATACTCTGGGTCTGACTCATCGGCGAGAATATCCCATCCTGGAGTTTCTGCGAGTTGCTGTATCTGTTCGGGCGTGCCAGTGTAGTCAGCCGCTCCGTTAGGAAAGGCTTCTGGCTGGCTTAGCAATACGGTCATTGCGTATAAAGATGTATCATCTACAGCGATACCCAAATCTTGGAGAGCGGCGGCGGCTTCCTGAGCACGAGGACCCGCGGTTGGGTTGCGTATACCTAGAATGGTCTGGTCTACTTGACGGCTGCCTAAGAAATTAGCCACATCTTTTTGAAAGAATCCTGCAGAAACATAGCTCGTAGAATCGTAGTACCATTCTAGCGACACATCTGTATTCGACGACTCAAGTGGCAACAAGCCTGGGTTTGAGGCGTTCGCCGTAGGTATTGCACCTAATAACGTAGAACCGCCGCCACCACCGAAGTTGCTCGCCGACACACCGAGGCTGCCAAGTCCTGCACGAGCAATAGTTTTGCTATAAGAGAAGCGACCAATCAAATCTTCGCTAATTTCCAGTTTCAAATCTAAGCTAGGTAGTAAATAATCATAGCTGTTCTCAGCTGATGCTGGCGTTGGGGGGACATCAGAATTTACAAAGGGAACGATATCGTTATTATCTTCCCAACGGAATAAAGTTTGACCTACTAGAGAGGTTGATTTCACATCTGTTTCTTCGTAACGAAGCCCGGTTAGCACGCTGAAATACATGCCGCCAAGTTCTCCATCTAATGAAACTTGTGCATACGCCGCTAAAGTGTCCTCTTGAATTGTATCGTCAAACGACAAGGCTTGCTCGGTTGACGATGGAATGCCTAGATATAAAGATTCAGCGGCTGTATAAAGTTCACGAGCGTCAGCAATAAAGCCAAAGCCACCCGGTAGTACACCGTAATCGTCAAATTCACCAGGTAGATCGAAAGGTTGAATTAAGTCACCAAACTCGCCAGGATTAGCAACCCCCCAGTTACCTAAGGCAATGTTGTTGCCTGCGGTTTGGAACGAACGAGATTCCATTTCCCGAGCTTCAACACCAAAGTCGAATCGACCATTATCTAACACATATTCGCCGTCTAATTTAAACTGTGTGATCTTCGAGCGCTGAGCTGCGTTACGAATACGCGCAATTGACGAACCTACATCACCGGCATCAACTACTCCGTTATTATTGGCACCACGAATACTGTCGTCGTAAACATTTAGATAAGTAGGTAGCTCCGAATCGTAGAACCACTCCCTCTCTACTACAGTAGGGGCGCCTAAGCCCACCGCAATTTCTCCCGAGCCACGTGGGCCGGTACCACGACTGTGCATCTCCGAGTCATGCGCATCAAACGTAAGTGAAAAGTCGTTATTTACTAAATATTTAAAGTTTACACCTATTGAGTCTAGCGTATTAGTTTGCTCTCGCCACTGTTGCTCATAGCCTTCATCTGTTCCGCCAGCATAGGTCTCTCTCATATAGATAGGAGTTTTTACAGTGCTGTTATCGAATTCCACAACCTGTGTATTGCTGCCAGTTTGCACCCAGTTAGTAATTTCGCCACGTTGTTCAACTATTTCGTTTTCAGCAAAGGTGTAGTCAACGGAGGCTGTGAACTGCTCTGTAGGAGCAAACTGAAGAGTTAACTGCACATTATCGCGAACGCGCTGAGTATTTGAGAATGCGTAACGAATGTCATTTGGGCGAGCGTATAACTGGCCTTGCTGGGGAGCATTGATATATTCAGCACTTGTCGTATTCCACAGCCTATCTGGATCAGCAAGATCGTCCCAATAATCGATATTCCAGTCATTTACCGTCGCACCGGTGTAACCTGAGTCACGCTCTTGGTGGATCGCAGCTACGCTAACGCCCCAGGTCGCGTCATCGTTAGCGTAACTAACAATCGCCGAGGCCTCTGGAGTTACATCGTCTCCCGTTCTATTTGTCGTGTCATGTACCGCTTTTACACCCGCAGTAGCCGTAAAACCTTCATTGTCTAAGGGTTTAGCTGTCACGATATTAATGGTTGCACCAATGCCGCCCGTTGCAATATTGGCCTTACCTGTTTTATATACTTCTACCGCTCTAACGGCCTCTGAAGCCAAATTTTGGAAATCAAATGAACGGGTGTTACCCCCACGAGTTGTTCCGTCAGCACCAGAACCCGCACCATAAGTAATAGCCGCAGGCATTGTACGACCATTGAGTGTAATCATATTATTACCACCCGCGAAACCGCGAACAGTCACTTCTGAACCTTCGCCGTTAGTCCGGCTGATTGAAACACCGGTAATACGCTGTAACGATTCTGCGAGGTTAGTATCTGGGAACTTACCAATATCTTCAGCTGAAATTGCATCTACGATACCAGCAGAATAACGCTTAATAGATGCGGCTTCTTGCAAACTACCTCTTATACCTGTTACTTCGATAATCTCTGTTTCTTGATCATCTTGTTCCTGAGCAAGTACGGGAGTTGAAATTGTAACTCCCAAAATTAAGGATAAACTTGTTGCCAACTGTGTTTTGGCAAACTTTCTTTTCGACATGTGCCTTCTCCAGATCCCGCATTAATGAGTGTATTAATTCGTTAACATCATCTGTACCGCTATTCGTTATTTTCAAATTACACCGATGATTGTTTAACGCCTCAATAATAGCGCTCGAGATAAGACAAAAGCCTTTATGTAATTTATCAAACCGTTAACTAAATTTTAACAGGCGTGAGTTTTTACTGTTCTAAGTAGGATTAGTTCGACAAGTATGAGCATTAAATAAAATCCTATAGTGATTACCAAAGGGCTTGAACCGAACTCTTTTTAGCTGAGGATAGGTAGTGCCATTGTTGCAACTTAAAAACTAGCCACTTTACTTTCCTTACCCTTTTGATTTTCGCTTCTATAAGCTGATGGCGTTGAATTAAAGTGCTTGTTGAAAACAGAATACATATATTGGAGTGAGGGATAACCGCATTTTTCGGCAATGTCATTAATTGACATCTCTGATTCGGCGAGTAGCTTACACGCGCGAACAAGTTTCTCGTTATGAATTGCTGTATGAACACTGTAGCCATGTTCTTGTTGAAAACGGTTTTCGAGATTAGACCTGGAAATACCTACGAAGTCTGTTACCTGATCAACCTTGATACCTTTAGTGGCAAACTGTCGTATAAAGTGAACGGCTTGAATTACATAAGGGTCAGACAATGCTTTAAATTCTGTCGATTGACGTGCTTCAACGCCTACTGGACCCACTAATACCTGACTTTCAGGCACCTTTTTACCTTCTAACCGCTTGTGAAGAAGTTTCGCGGCTTTGTACCCCATTTCGAAACAACCTTGTGTCACTGAACTCAAGCTAATCCGGCTTAGGTTTCTTGCTAAGTCGTCATTATCAATGCCAATAATTGATACTCTTTCAGGAACCTCTACCCCTAAGTGATCACATGCTTGGAGTAGGTGCCGTGCTCGGGCATCGTTTACCGCAATAATCCCTATAGGCTTTGGCAGATTCTCTATCCAATCGCTTAATTGCTTAAACGTGGAATGCCATGTTTTACGGTTTGTGGCATGGCCTTTATAAATTTGGTAGCTATATTCTTCTTTACTTGCCAACTTCGCGAATGCGCGCTCACGCTCGATAACCCACCGATGATGTTCATCGAGGGGTACGCTATACATCGCAAAACGTTTTAATCCTTTCTCTTTTAGGTGTTTAAACGCAGATTCAACCAGCGCGAAATTGTCTGATGCCACGTAAGGAATATTCGGGTATTGTTCTAGGTCAGAATAGGAGCATCCTACACCGATAACCGGTTCAGATATGTTGTCTACAATTTTCTTGATTTCTAGGTCATCATAGTTAGCTATTAATCCATCACAGCGCCATTCACTAACATCATCACCGTGAAACCTAAAGTCCTCTTCTAAAAAGACGTCCCAATCGACTTTAGTGGTATGCAGGTAGTGTCCGATACCCTCTAGAATTTGTCGATCATACACGTTATTAGCATTAAAAAGCAGCGAAATGCTGTGTTTTGATTCATACATACTCGGACCTGAACCTGTTAATCGACCAAATGTAGTATTACTTGATACTCTGAATTTGAATACATTTCAAGCCTAGTTGAAAGCCGTAATCTCGTTAAAAATGCAAAACGAGAACAAGTATCTTAAAAAACATAATTGTTAATAATAGCGGCAAGTTGCAACATGATGATAACAAATTTTTATTACACTTATTCCACTTTTCTTTTCTATATGTAAGTAGACGCAGTAAATGAATGCACAAACCAATTCCATATCTATCACAGAAAAAATAGGCTATAGCCTCGGTGACTTAGGCGCCAACCTTATATTTCAAACACTGATGACTTTTCTGGCTTTTTTTTACACAGATGTTTATAAAATCCCGCCGGCCACGGCTGCAACAATAATTTTTGTTGGCGGCATGATAGGTGCTTTTTTTAATCCTGTGATGGGTGTGATAGCAGACCGTACTCATACACGCTGGGGCAAGTTTAGGCCATGGATACTATGGACTTCAGTTCCTTTAGGTATAATCTCCTTACTTGCCTTTAGTACACCCGCGTTGAGTGACCAAGGAAAGTTAATATACGCTTTTACCACATATGTATTGTTGGTCGTGATTTATTCTGCGAACAACCTTCCGTATTCAGCCCTAAGCGGCGTGTTGACTGGCAACATGAAAGATCGAAACAGTCTATCGGCCTACCGTTTCGTCGCGGTAATGATTGCTCAATTTATTATTCAGGTTTTGTTGCTACCTCTTGTGTTGATTTTAGGAGACGGGGATAAAGCAGCAGGCTTTCAAAATACCATAATGATATTTTCTGTTGTGGGTATTATTTTCTTTCTGATTACTTTTATAACTACGAAAGAAAGAGTGATCCCTTCACCAGGAATGTCTTCGAGTATCAAGGATGACATAACAGATTTGATGGGCAATCGGCCTTGGTTAATTATTCTTTGCGTCACTATTTTAGTTTTCGTCACGCTTGCTTTAAAAGGCGGTATGTATATCTATTATTTCGAGAATTATTTAAGTGCAGCTCACATTCAAATATTCCTAAATGATATTCAATTCAACGCGTCTATAAATGCACTCAACAAAATACTCGTTAATGCTGGCCTGACCGAATTTCGCTGGCCTGAAGATGCGGCGACATCTGGCTTTAGTTTGTTTAATGCTGGCGGCATTATTTTTATGATTGTTGGGATAGGGTTTTGCAAACCTTTAGCTGATAAATTTGGCAAAAGAGATGTATTTGGATGCGCTCTATTTGTCTCAACACTTTTTATACTCGCTTTCTACATTATACCTCCTACAGAAATAGGTTGGGTGTTTTTGAGTCAAATTATGCATGGCTTCTTTTATGGCATTACGATCCCCTTACTTTGGGCAATGGTGGCGGATGTTGCGGACTATTCAGAGTGGAAAAATAACCGTAGAGCCACCGCGATTATATTTTCCGCAATGATATTTGGGCTTAAATCTGGCCTAAGCATAGGGGGAGCGTTAGTCGCGGGCATACTGGCTACCTATGGATATGATGCAGAATTGTCATCGCAAACCGTAGCCGCGGTTGAAGGAATTAAATTATCGGTGAGTGTCTATGCTGCTATACCTTTTTTACTTTGTGTTATTGCTGTGCTGTTCTTGTATAGCATAGACAAGAGTAAAGAGACTCAAATTGAAAAGGAATTAATGGTAAGGCGGGCTGTGAAGGTAGAGCTTTAAGGAGTATAAAATGCCAGAGAAACAATATGAAAATGAGATCGAAACATATAAAGAGTCTGCGATATCCAAGCCTCTTGTAGAGCACATCTACACCGCAGACCCTTCTGCACACGTATTTGAAGGAAAAATTTACATTTATCCCTCTCACGATATTGAAGCGGGAATACCTTTTAACGACAATGGCGATCACTTTGCTATGTGCGACTATCATGTACTTTCCATGGACTCGCTAACATCACCGGTGCAAGATCATGGTGTAGCATTGCACGTGGATAATGTGAAATGGGCAGAGCGCCAAATGTGGGCACCAGATGCCGCGACTAAAAATGGTAAATATTTTCTTTATTTTCCTGCGAAGAAAAGCGATGGAATCTTTCAAATTGGCGTTGCTGTAAGCAATACTCCTCATGGTCCATTCATGGCACAGCCTGAACCTATCGGCGGAAGTTATTCTATTGACCCAGCCGTGTTTGAAGACGACGACGGAACACATTACATGTATTTCGGTGGTATATGGGGTGGACAACTGCAGAACTATAGAGATAACAAGTACAACGCTTCTTTTGCAGAACCCCAAGACGGCGAGCCTGCGCTTGGTCCAATAGTGGCCAAGATGAGCGGTGACATGCTGGAATTTGACCATACGCCCAGAGAGATACTGATTGTAGACGAAGGTGGCAAACCTTTATTAGCGGGTGACCATGAGCGTCGCTTCTTTGAGGCATCGTGGATGCACAAACATAAAGGGAAGTATTACTTCTCCTATTCGACAGGTAATACCCACTATCTTTGCTATGCAATTGGCGATAGTCCTTACGGGCCATTCGTTTATGCTGGACGAATTCTTGAGCCCGTGGTCGGTTGGACAACGCACCATTCAATTTGTGAGTTTGAAGGTAAACACTATTTGTTTTACCACGATAGTACACTCTCGGGTGGCGTAACTCATTTGCGTTCCGTTAAGGTGGCACCGATAGAATATGACGATGATGGAAAAATTATAACGCTCTCCCCTTACGGCGATGTACGCGTCGAGTAATGTAGAAGAAAAGTAGGGTTAAAGCGGCATTCAACCGAAAGCGGTTTAACATATTACAAGTGTAATGCCTTTAAAGAGGTTTCGTTAAAACCTCTTCGTGAGAGCTAGTGTATCGTCCATATCACATTGTACGTTTTCGCCTTATGTTTTAAGGCTTTATACGTCGGTCTGTTAAGGCGATACACTAATTTTATTAAAAGTTCACTACCGACAGTTCGCTCTCTTCAGGCATCAGAATGATATGTGTTCAACGAGCTCTCGTGTCTCCTCATAGTTACCTCCTCCACACTAAGCCCTGTCAATTAATCTTGGATAAATTACAAATTGGCCCCGAGAAATTTATCAAGAAAAAGGAAATGCGCTGGACCGAAAAGCCGGCCAGCACACCGATATTCATATTCATAAAGCCAGAGGACTTCAAATATCATTAGTGTCCGTAGCAGGCTAGCCACCCGCTCCTAGTCACTCGATAAAAACACTCTGCTCTGGGCCAAGATAACTCGGTTTTAAGCGACCTGTGTCCACAATTATTTTTTGAATCACTACACCAGGGTCAATGGCGTAGATCTTTAGGGTTTTCGCTCCGGGTGTCTTTAAAGTATGGTGACTTATCGCATAGCGAACGCCCTTTTTAACTGAATCCTGCCATGCTTTGTCACTGTTATCCTCTAGAATATCGATGATCTGAGGAGGCTCTTCACCCAGTGAAATTGCGTAGCGCAGTCCCCGATCAGGAACAAAGTTTAGACTTGGCGCTACAATTGTTTGAATGCTTATGTCGCCGCTGCTAAACAGATGAAGGTCGTATTCAATGACTGGCGAAGCAGTTAAATCTTCTACAAATGTTTCATCGATAGGCATTGATACTGCCATAGATGAGCGGGTGCGGCCATGTAGTGGAATTTCGTACCATAAGCCGCTATCGGTGCTGTGCCGTCGTTGTGTATTGGCTGCCTCTATTGAGATATATCCGTCAGCTTCCACAAAACCTTTGATACTTTCTTGTTGTCGTTTAATTGCCGATATACTGATTTTTGCTTCACCCCAAGCTGCTCCTGAGATCACAATATGACCGGCATGGTGGCCTATCGTTAAATTTTCCCAATCTATACTGACTAATACGCGTTTATCATCTTTTACTTTTCCTTCTTGCTGGCTTAGACGTATCCAAGGAGCAGAGACCTCTGCGGTAAAATCAAAGGGAACAGTACCTTTGTTATATATTTCAATGTAGCGTTGGGATTGGCCGAAAGATTCGAACGTTAGTTTCATATTGCTATTATGAGGCCATGATGTACCGCTATCCTGTGGCCAAGCTGCGGCACTGCCTTCAATAGACACGCCCATATCAGACACAGCATTTGGTTTGTTGATATGTAACACCGGCATGGTGTCTTCTGGTGGGTTGTTCCAGTTGGTATAACCAATATGGGGTTGAGACATAAAATGGTTCCAGCGCCCATTATTTAGCTCATGGTACCTTCTTTCTAGAGCAGCATCTTGTGCAAACCACTTTCGCGCTTTTAGGGCATAATCATTCGCACTCGCACGTTCTTGCAGGGCGTACAGTCTGTTTTTCACAAGGTTGTGGTTTAATTCGTAGACAATGCGCACAGCTTTAATTGGATGAAGGACAAGCTGAAAAAAGGCATCTTGATAGGATGTTTGTAAGTCTTGGTAAATCGATTCTGCCTTTAGCTCTAGTGCAGCAAGTTCTTCAGAAATACGGTGAGCTTCGTCGTATACATATATACTATATGTAGAGGGCGCAACAAGCTCAGGTTTACGCCTGCCATTATGGCGCGTATAACCTTCAACGATATCTGCAATTTCCTTTGCGTGTTTTTTACCAAATTGTTGGCTAGCCCAATTTAATCCAAAGTTTGCAAGCGCTTCGGTATCCATAAGTGTTGGATCCCACGCCATGTTCAAAAAGAAATCAATTGGATACTCCATGGGTTTCAGGTCCCCCACATTGGTTATCCATATTTCTCGTGCTTCGAATTGATAAGCCAACTGCATCTGTTCCCATATTTTGGCGATAGGAACGGTATTAATCCAGCGATAGGAACGCGGCCCCCCCACATAGTCAAAATGATAATATACGCCAGCTCCACCTTTTCGTTGGCGCTCTTCTGGTGTAGGTAAACGTCGAATATTGCCCCAGTTATCATCAGCCCATAGGAGTGTGACATCGTCGGGCACTCGCATTCCATTTTCATAATAGCCTTGAACTTCTTTATAAAGGGTCCACACCTGTGGTATGTCAGACACATCCTTTTCAGTAAAAACATCGGATAATATCTTTCTTTGGTCGGTGACCACCTTTTCTAAAAGTGCGATATTTTGAGTTTCACTCATCGGCGTGTCTTCTTGGCCACGCATACCTAATGTGAACACACTATCGAAACTTTTATGACGTTTTGCTCCTTCCGTCCAAAACTGATATAGATTGTCTTGATTTACCGCATAATCCCATTTTCCCTCCCCGAACCTGTTCCATTCTTTATCTGCCCGCATCATCGGTTCATGATGGGAGGTGCTCATTACAATGCCCATATCATGTGCCAGTTGAGCATTCATTGGATCGTCAACGCTAAACGCATTGTTCCACATAGCTGGCCAGAGAAAGTTGGCTTTTAAACGTAGGAGTAGTTCGAATACATGCTGGTAAAATTCATTGTTGTAGTTGCCAAATTTGTCTTTCACGTACCCCGTTAACGCAGGTGCTTCGTCATTTAAAAAAATGCCCCGGTACTTTACTTTTGGCTGGTCTATGATCTGAGTTTTATGATGTATATAGATATTATTATGAGTGCTGACGGGAACATCGGCCCACCAATACCAAGGTGAAACGCCAAGTTGCCGTGCGAGTTCGTAAATGCCATAAATCGTCCCCCTGCGGTCACTACCGGCGATCACTAACGCTTGTGCTATGTTTGGCATGGGGGAGGGAATTACCTCAATATGATATGCCTCCCATTCACCCCTAATACGCGAGAAGTCGACTTTCCCTTGCCGTTCAAGCATTTGTAATTCGGGGCTGTTATCCAATGTCCCGATAATGACAACAGCCGATTGTTTAACTTGTGGCTCGGCGATAGATGGACTATTTCCTGTTACTTTCTTAATGTCACCTTTGAGCTGTTCAATCGCCATGATTACGCCTTTAGGTTCACCATTGTCGAAGATCAGTGGAGCTGGCTGGCCATCGACTGCGAAAGGTAAATCACCGCTATCGCGCTCAAAGTGCACAAATGACTCAGCTGCGATTACTGGACTATTTATCCCTACCCAGAACACGATCAATAAAGCAAATGTTCGTATCAAATCAGTCATGTTTCCTCCGAAAGCTGCCCACCTAACTTGGACATTAATTTACTCACACCTCTAAGATGCTCGCGCAATCTTAAGGCAGGCGAGTATGTTAATTTTTTGTTTTTTTTGAGTTTCCTCTTATAAAACTTTGTAAAACTAAGCCCAAGACAATAAAAAACGGTTAAAAGGAGGGGGTAAGAGTGAGGTTTAGGACAATAGTACACACTGTATAAAGTGATAATGACCAGGTTACACGCAAGCCAAATGCACTTGTTAAATCTGCATGTTTTCTTCCATGCAGAATTTAACAGTTACGTGTTTCCTATAAGCAAAGGCTAATGCCTGGTACTAATCCAAATTAAAACGAAATGGAGCGGCAGGTAGCCCATCTTTGTTATATAGATTCGCGGCTGGGTTGTCTGCCCAAGCATAACGGACGGCCGAAGGGTGCTTTACATCGGGGTGCCAAACCTGAACACGCTCCCCCTTAATCTCTGCTTTTGCCCAGTGAAACACTCCACTTTCATCCGCGATTTCAAACCCTGTCAAATTAGTACCCGAAGTGAACAAGCCACCACCTTGATACTTAAAGTTAATCCACACATGGCTTCCTTTTAGAGTTACCTTTGTTGCCATAGGGCCACTGTACACAATATCTTTACCATAAACTTTATGGAGCGCATTTTTAGCGAGTCGCTCACCAACAGATTCTTTATCTAAAGGATGTATATCATTCCATTCACCTACGTCGATGGCCACCGCCATGCCCGTGTTGGGCAAAGACAATGCGGATGCTTGCTGTTCTCTTAACTCAGCCCAACCGCTTTGGGCTGGCGTTGACAAACGCGGGTTAAAGTTAGCCAACTGAACAAATAAAAATGGTAGCGTGGGGTTGTTCCATTTATTTCGCCAGTCTTCAATCATGGTTTTAAACATATCACCATAATTATCTGGATTAGCTGTATTTGACTCCCCCTGATACCAAATAACTCCTTTGATTGGTAAAGACGTTAGTGGGTTGAGCATGGCGTTGAACAGGCCCATGGGTTTGTATTGAATGAAGGTGGTTTGCTGAAGATGTTCATGGACAACGCCAAGTTTGTAGTGCCATTCTCCGTTTAAATCTACGCGAGTTTCACCTGCGCCAATCCAGTATTCCTTGTCAGAAACGAACCCGCTGTGGCCCCTATGACTTTCTAAGCGAATAGTAATAGTATTGCTTCCAGGTTTAAGCACATCAGCGGGCACCGTGTAACGGCGGGGAGGATACTTATAGGTAGTTTGCCCCACTTTGGTACCATTTACATAAGTAGTGTCCGCATCGACAAGTGCTCCAAGCACAAGTGTCGCTTGTTCACCTACAAGGTGATGAGGCCACTGAAAGCGTTTTCTGAACCAATGCACGCCATTAATAGGCTTTTGCTCCGCGTCGGTTAGAAAACCAGGCACCGAAAATAAAGTCCAGTCACTTTCGTCAATGTTGTTTGACCACCAATAGGGCGATACATTACCTTTATCGTGAGTTGATATGTAATCTTCCCATTGTCGTTGTCGCTCAGCATCTTGGGATATAATTGAGTTAATGACATTATCATTTTGGAAGTACTTCGCTTCTTTCAAATCCTCGGGAAATGAGGCTAATGCATCTTCACTCATCCACGACTGTATTGGCGTTCCCCCCACTGCACTTAGAACAATACCTACTGGTACATTCACATCGTCCTGAATTGCGCGTGCAAAGAAAAAACTAACGGCTGAAAACGATTCTCGCTCTATAAGTTTATCGGCCGATTTCCATTGTGCGTCCTTTACTTCGATATTTGGCTGCTTGAAATTGTACTGCATAGGTACACTAAACTCGCGGATCAACGGTCTGCTTTCATTTGCTACAATGTCCGGAAACTTTTCCTTTATTCTGGCTAGCGGTAACACCATGTTAGATTGCCCAGACGCCAGCCACAGGTCCCCAAAATATACGTCTTTGACTTCAACAGTATTGTTGCCAACAAATCTCAGGGTATGAGGTCCGCCCGCAGGTTGTTTGGGTAGTGAGGTGCGCCAAATGCCGTCTTCTTTGTCAGCTTTTGTAACAGCCAATGTTTCACCATTTAGGAAAATGGTTACTTTTTCCTCAGGGCTAGACCATCCCCAAAGAGAAACTGGTATATCGCGCTGAAGTACGGCGTGGTCGGACAGCACTGAGGGAAGCTTTACCTCAGCGTGGGCCCAACGGCTACTGAATATGAGTAATATTATGGTGCACCTAAACACTACTTGTTTCATCCGATACTCCTTTCATTCTAATGCTACTTATTAGCAGTAAACTATCCGAGAAATAAAAAACCAAAAATTGTAAATGCAATACCGTTTTTTGTTATGAAAATGTTACTGACAATTCTCTATTCTCCACTATAACCAAACGTCACGTTTGGCCTTATTACGTTATTACTAAGTTAAATTTCGTTTTTTAGTAATGACGGAGTGCCCCCCAATAAATAAATTAGGAATATAGCTATGTTGGTTTATCGAAGTATTTTATTAAGCTTATTAATGCTCTATTTGCCCGCTGTGAACGCAGCAATTCTTGAAAACGGCGATTTCTCAACGTGTAATTTTGCAGGATGGGAACGAGATACAGATGGCGCTGGCATTATAGCGTCGGGAAATGACTTTTCCATAAATGGCACCGCCCCCAGTTGTGAGGCTGTAATTAGTGTTGACTACACAGATACAGAAGCCTTTTTTGCAAACACATTATTTCAGTTTTTAGATTTCAGCTCAGCGGGAAGTGGACCACTCACTCTGAGCATGGATATTGAGGTAAATAGTGAATTATCAGACATCGATAATAGCTTTATTGCCGATTATTTTGTTATTAGCTTTTTTGATGGCATCAATTTTTATAGTAATACGGGCTCTACCGGGAGCCTTTTTGAAGCCGATATTAACGGCTTGGCCAGTTACACTCTTTCTTTTCTGCTTGAGCCATCGCTTACATCAATCTCGAATTTGTCCCTAGATTTTCAGCTTCTGTTAGGTGCAGATGATGATGGTTTTACCGATTTAGGTGGTTCTACTCTTCGAATAGATAACGTATCCATTACTGAAAACAGTGTGCCGGTTCCAGCGCCTAGTGGAGTAATACTTATGATGATTAGTTTGGCTGCTTTAGGCGCGCGAACGTCGCGAGCAAAGCAGTTATGTTGGCAGAGGAGCTAGTACAATGAAAAAATTTTTACTGAAACTAATTATAGTTACTTCTTTAACTTGGCTAGCTTCACCCGTTTTCGCCGACTGGACTGATATTGAAGAAATATCGATTAGCAAATCTCGACCTTTATTTGACAGAACGAACAGAGTCTACGTTGTTAATGTACAAATACAAAATGATAGTGATGAGGACATTCAAGGCCCTCTAAGAATGCTTGTTAAAAACGCTACCATTGGGGTGACGGGCGAGGATGGTCTAAGCGAAAGTGGTGCGCCATATTTTGTAGTTAGTGAAGCATCATTACCTGCTGGTCAAAGCGTCTCGGTTAAAACGACGTTTGAACCGAATCGAGCGAGGCTCGCCTTTGATGCTGTTATTCAAAAGGCAGAGCCTAACGTTGCAATTTATGCAGAGGCAGAGGGCGGGAGTGCCGGCACGCTACTGTTTAAAGGTAACGCCTTTAGTGTTATTGAGGGCGACCCTAGTTTCGTGACCATCAATGAAACAGACACTAATGCGCCAACCGATGATGCTCGTGTTATCGAACTTGAAGTCGCATTCCCTGATGCCGGAGAATATACGCTATATGCGAGAGTGCGTGTTGGCCCAAATACAGTTGAAGACGACAGCTTCTTTCTCCCTACTGAGTTTGGTAGAAATAATGGCTGGGAAACGCTTAATAATATTACAGGATTTGTGGTGCCTGGAGAGCCGGGCTATGAAGCGAACAGTTTAGTTATCTCGGGAGGTTCAGCCGCAGGCAACGTGTGGAAATGGACACGGATAGCAGGCCCGACCTATACGGTACCTGATAATAGCTTAGATCAGGTGTTTCGATTTGCTGGTCGCGAAGATGGTTTAGCCATTGATAAGTTTGCATTTGCCAAAGAAGATCTTCTGTTCACTATAGAAGCTTTAGAAAATGGCCGTGCTGGTAACCTTATTGAACCGCCTCCACCTTTCGTTCCCGCTGGACCTCCACTTGCTACAGGGCAAGAGAAATTCCTCGGGGGAGTTTGCTGTGGACGACAGCGACCTAACTTCGAAGCTTACTGGAATCAGGTTACGCCCGAAAATGCAGGCAAATGGGGATCAGTGGAAGGTACCAGAGATGTAATGAACTGGGCTGAGCTTGATGAAGCCTATGAGCTCGCCAAAGCCAACAACTTCCCTTATAAGCATCACGTTCTCGTATGGGGGAATCAGCAGCCTGAATGGATAACAGATTTGCCTGCAGAGGAACAACTTGAAGAAATTCTGGAATGGTTTAATGCCGTAAACGCAAGATATGAAGCTATCGACTTTATTGAGGTGGTAAATGAATTTGATAATGATCCGCCAAATCTGGCCAATGATGGCCCAGGCTATATTGATGCGTTGCGTTTATTTGATCCGCAAACCACTTCGGAATTAATTAGCCAATTTGAAAATAATGGCTTATCAACGCCCGAAGCCACAAATAAAGCCGCTAAGTTCGACTGGATCATCAATGCATTCCAGATGGCACGAAATATTTTCCCTTCAACTACCCGCTTGATGTTTAATGAGTATAATTTAATCAACTCTGCCTCTCGTACTGACCTTGCTATTGAATTAGCGAAGTTACTTCAAGCACGTGGACTACTTGATGACTTTGGCTTTCAAGGCCATGCTTTTTCTACAACTGGTCCTAACGAAGCTATGTTAGAAAATCTCGATAGAATCGCGTCAGAAACAGGATTAGATGTTTACGTTACTGAGCTTGATATCGATGGCCCGACCGAGCTTATTCAATTACTGGATTATCAAAGAATATTCCCCCTATTTTGGGAACATCCGGCAGTTAAAGGGATAACTATGTGGGGGTATTTACCGGGTCACTGGCGCGAAAATCAAGGTGCTATATTAGCATTGGAAAACGGTTCGGAAAAACCTGCTCTGAAGTGGTTACGCAGTTACATGCGAGGCCTCTCTCCTACCATCACAAACCCGGGTCTGCTGGAGGTTAGCGCAGATGCACCAATCGGGACCTCTGTTATAGTACTTGAGTCTAAAACATTTGACGGCGTGGTTAACACCGAAGGTGAACCCGTCACTTGGTCAATCTTAGGTGGCTCGGGTGAGGGGGAATTCACTATCGACAGTGAAACGGGTGAAATTACCACTACTGAAAATTTACGTTCTGCATTGAGAAATCTTTACGTACAAGTTGAGCAGGACGGCTACACCAGCTTGGTCTTGGATCTACAAATCTTCATTCCAGGTGACGACTTAGAGCCCGTTGTGATTGAGTACGATTTTCTGAATGATGTTCAAGGCTGGCGCGGTGATTATGGTACTGGAGCGTCTGTAGATTATGATGAGGCGGCACAGGCGGCTGTAATGATACCAGACTGGGCCGGTAACGCGAATGAGCAGGTGTATATTCGCGAGATAGCATTAACTGACCTAACCGATGCAACCGTGGACTATTCAGTAACGGTTTCTCAAACGCTTGCGGACGCAGGTCTAACGATTCAAGGCTTTATCCAAACCGGAGCGCCAAACTATACGCGTATGTATGGTGAGGCGTTTACGCCAGTGGCGGGCGAGAATACGTTCAGAATAAGCCCGCTGGATAATGGTAATGGTGACATTGAAATTATTGAACGAATAGGTTTTCAACTTAACGGGCCTTTAACCGGGGCGTTAGACGAAAACGTATTGTTAAATAATGTGATTGTTACTATTCCTGTAACGGTTCCGGCGAGTAATGTAGTTGAATATGATTTTGAAGAAACTGTTGAAGGCTGGCAAGGCGAATACGGCACAACTGCAAATGTGGTGCACAACGCGCTGCGCGAATCGGCTGAATTACTTCCAAACGGTTCAAGTGCTTCACATAACTATATAGTCCAGTTTTCCCCTACTGATTATACAGGTGCAAGTCTAAAATATACGGTTACAGTAACCGAGGAGCAGGCCAACAATGGATTGACTGTGCAGGGCTATGTTCAGACAGGAGCGCCTAGTTACACACGACTGTACGGAAATATTCAAAATGTGGTGCCAGGTGAAAACGTCTTTACTTTCACTCCCGTTGACAATGGTAATGGAGACATCGCAAACGTTGAAAGGATAGCATTTCAAATTAATGGATCGTTTTCAGGCGCAAGTGAGGATACTGTGTTGCTTGATAACGTGCTAGTGACATTTCCTTAAAGAATGATGTAGCCCCGGCTACTAGAAAAAGTAAACCCCTCTGACAAAAGAGGGGTTTATTATTGAACTAATGACTTAAAATACAAAGGTTTTATATTACACTGGGCACCTAATTAGATTCGCTATTTTAGACTGGTATAGTTCATACAGTAATTTGTGACTTTCGCTTGAAAGAGGAGCGATAGTAGAAGCGTTTACGTTTTGCATAACCTGTTGTGCAGAGCTGGCTCCTGGAATTACAGTTGTTACTTCTTCATGGTCTAAAATCCACCGCATAGCGAAGTTTGCCATCGTTATTTCAGAGGGCTTTATCTGCTGCAACGCCTCTACCAATTTAAGACCTTCATTAAAATCAATTCCAGAAAAGGTTTCGCCAACACTGAAAGCTTCGCCATCTTTATTGTAGTTTCTATGGTCGGATTCAGCGAATGACGTTGAAGCGTTATACTTGCCACTTAATAAACCGCTGGCAAGGGGAAGGCGCGCAATAATACCAACTTGGTTTTCTTTGGCTACTTTGAATAAAGCATCTTTAGGAGCCTGTCTAAATAGGTTAAAAATAATTTGCAGAGAAGTTAGGTCTGGGTGTGCTACACACATCATCGCTTCATCAATGGTTTCAACACTAGCGCCAAAATAATCGATAAGGCCTTCTTGTTGCATTTGTCTTAAGAAATCAAAAATGTGACCTTTTTCTAAAACCGAAGGTGGTATGCAGTGAAGTTGAAGAAGATCAATTTTATCGCGACGCAGCCGATCACGAGAGCGTTGAATAGCGTCGCGCATATCTTGAAGCGTATAACCACTGGGGTAGGTGCCTTCACCACGGCCGTATTTAGTGGCTATTTTTACGTCTGCTTTTGTTTGCTCCAGCCGTTCACCAAGAATAGACTCGCTTCGCCCCGCTCCGTATACATCAGCGGTATCGAAAAAAGTAATACCGTTTTCTAAGGCAGCTTCTATGATATGAATAGCATCTTTTATAGCGATTGGACCAAAATCTCCTCCCAATTGCCAGCATCCCAGACCAACTTCGCTCGCGAAAATAGAAGATTTGCCAAGTTTTCGTTGTTTCATATTTTTCCCTTTAGATATCGTCTTCACCGGTTAATTAAAGTGGTGTCCGCCCTTTCAGCCCCTTAAAAAGTGTTCCGTTTTGCGAGAGCTTTTCGAGCTTTTGCAATCACATTGTCCACGGTAATGCCAAAGTGTGAGAACAGAACCTCGCCTGGTGCCGATTCCCCAAAGCTGTCCAGGCCAAGAATTTCCCCCGCAGGCCCCACGAACTTGTGCCAGTAATCGACATGTGCGGCCTCTATGGCTAGCCTACATGTTACGTGAGGGGGCAATACCTGTTCTTGGTAAGTAGATTCTTGACGCAGAAATACACTTGGGCTGGGTAAGGATACGACACTGGCTTTAATATCGTGCAAGTTGATTAGTTGTTCAGCGGCTTCAACAGCAAGTGGGACTTCTGAACCAGTGGCAATGAGGATAATGTCAGGTTCGCCCTCGCAAGGGCGAAGAGTATAGCCACCTCTTTCAATCTTGTGTAATTGGTCATCGGTTCTTGCTTGGGGCTTCACACTTTGCCTACTAAAAACTAAAGCGGTGGGGCCGTTTGAGCGCATAAGTGCTATCTTCCATGCTACCGCCGTCTCCGCAGCGTCGCAGGGCCGCCATGTATCCAAATTAGGCGTCATACGCAGCGTGGCAAGTTGCTCAATTGGCTGGTGAGTAGGGCCGTCTTCGCCTTGACCGATTGAGTCATGGGTATAAACGAAAATATTAGGAAGGCCCATTAATGCTGCCATTCGTACAGCATTTCGAGCATACTCCATGAAAATTAGAAAGGTAGCACAAAATGGTTTAAGACCACTGTGGATGCTAATTCCATTAGCAATAGCAGTCATTCCAAATTCTCGCACTCCGTAAAACAGATAGTTTCCTGAAGCATTTTCTGCGGTTATCGGTTGAGATGAGTTCCACATGGTTAAATTGGACCCCGACAAGTCAGCTGAGCCTCCGATTATTTCAGGTAAAAGATTCGCATAAAATTCAATAGCGTTTTGGGACGCTTTACGTGTTGCCATAGGTTGCATTTCAGCTTGCGCTGAGTGGATGAAACTATTGGCGCTTTGTGAAAAGTCTTCTGGCAACTGGCCAACAGTGCGTCGTGTAAATTCGCTCGCTAGTCTAGGATGCGCTTCATTAAACCTCTTGAATAAGGTATTCCACTCATTCTCCCACGCTGCGCCGGCCTCTCTGGCGTCCCACTCATTACAGATATCACTAGGGATATCAAAAGGCTCATGATGCCAGTTGAGGGCTTTTCTCGTAGCCCGAATTTCACTTTCTCCGAGCGGTGAACCGTGGCTACTGTTTTTACCAGCCTTATTTGGCGACCCAGCACCAATCACCGTTTTACAGCAAATTAACGTGGGTTTGCCCGCGCACTTTTTCGCTTCTAAAATAGCATTGTCGATAGCCTCATGGTCGTGACCATCAACGTTAGCGATAACTTGCCAGCCATAAGCTTGGAATCGGGCTTGCGTATCGTCAGTGAACCAGCCTTTCACTTCGCCATCTATTGAAATACCATTGTCGTCCCAAAATACTATAAGCTTTTCCAATCCCAGCGTCCCTGCCAAAGAACAAGCCTCGTGGGAAATGCCTTCCATCAAGCAACCGTCGCCAGCAAAACAATAGGTATAATGGTCAACTACCGCATATTCAGGTTTATTAAACTGTGCGGCCAAAACTTTTTCAGCAATAGCCATCCCCACAGCATTGGCAAGTCCTTGACCTAGCGGCCCAGTGGTGGTTTCTACCCCCGGGGTGTAGCTATATTCAGGATGCCCTGGCGTTTTAGAGTGTAGCTGACGAAATCGCTTTAGGTCGTCGATAGAAAGGTCATAGCCAGTTAGATGAAGCAGTGCATAGAGCAACATAGAACCATGACCGTTTGACAAAACAAATCTATCGCGGTTGAACCAGTCAGGGTTAGATGGGTTATGTCTGAGATGTTTTGTCCAGAGCGTATAGGCGATATCCGCCATTCCCAGAGGAGCTCCGGGATGACCAGACTGAGCTTTTTCTACCGCATCCATGCATAAAGCACGTACAGCATTAGCCATAGGGTTCGAAAATTTCATAATTATTCCAAAAAGATAATGAAGTGATGTTGATGAAAATCGAGTGAGAAGACTAAAGGTAAAAAGCGGGCTAGAAATTCTTCCAGCCCGCGATGTAGGCAAAATTAGCCAAATAGTGCGCGGTTTAGTTTATTTTCGAGTAGCTCTTGTTGACCACTCACGGCTTTGGGCGCTAAGTTATTCGATACACAATGCTCTGCTAATGATTCTAAGCTGTGTTTACCACTATCAATTGCTTTACCTAAATCACTCTGCCAGCCTTTATATCTTGCTTCTTTAGCTTGCGCCAGAAAGTCGTTCTCGATGATTTTTGCAGCTTTTCGTAACGCTAAGGCCATATGGTCCATGCCCCCTATATGACCATGGAATAAATCTGCCGGGGCGCAGCTCTGGCGACGAAGTTTACAGTCAAAATTCAGTCCGCCAGTAGTAAAGCCACCATTTTTTAAGATTTCATACATGACCAACGTTAACTCATCAACAGCATTTGGAAACTGGTCAGTATCCCAGCCGTTTTGTGCATCACCACGATTAGCATCAATGCTGCCAAAAATACCTAATGCTATTGCTGTTGCTATTTCATGGTGAAAAGAGTGGCCAGCAAGCGTAGCGTGATTCGCTTCGATATTGACTTTGAACTCGTCCTCTAGCCCATAACGTTTTAGAAAACCATACACAGTGGCCGAGTCGTAGTCATACTGATGTTTTGTAGGCTCCTGAGGCTTAGGTTCGATGAGTAGCGTTCCTTTAAAGCCAATCTTATGCTTGTGCTCTGCGACCATGGTAAAGAAGCGCCCCAACTGTTCATCTTCCTTTTTAAGGTTGGTGTTAAGGAGACTTTCATAACCTTCTCTTCCGCCCCATAGTACATAATTCTCACCACCCAACCGTTTGGTAGCGTTCATAGCATGGAAAACTTGTGTTGCGCCAAAAGTAAAAACTTCAGGATTGGGGTTTGAGGCACCGCCAGCACAATATCTTGGGTGGCTAAATAAGTTCGCTGTACCCCATAAAAGCTTCAGTCCTGTTTGTGCTTGCTTCTCTTCAAGCACATCGACCATAGATGAAAAGTTGCTGACATACTCATTAATGCTGTCTCCGCCAGGCGCCACATCGGTGTCATGGAAACAATAATAAGGAACATTCAATTTACTGAAAAAATCAAATGCGACATCAGCTTTTTCAACTGCGCGTTTCATGGGGTCGCCGTCTTTCAACCACGGTCTGCCAAAGGTGCCTTGACCAAACACATCAGCGCCATCCCAACAAAAGTTATGCCAGTAACACGCTGCAAAACGCAGGTGTTCTGCCATGGTTTTTCCCAAAATAACCTCTTCGGGGTTATAG